>DATJYL010000213.1 GCA_035499655.1 Pirellulales bacterium | reverse complement strand
CTCAGGATTGCCTCCATTCTGATAACCATTCAGATCAGCCAGTGCCGCCAGCATCGCCGAAATATCACCGGCATCGGTTGCCCCGTCGAGACTGAAATTTCCCTTGTTCGATTCAGAAACTGCCAGCGGCGTCCGCGGCTTGATCGAATCGTCCACAAACGAATTGTAAAAGCCGATGATGCCCGCAGTTCCCAAATAAGTATCAGGGTCGAACGTCGGGCTGGCCGAAAAATTATCCGTCGTTAGCGAGGAAAGTCCGGTGTCGGAAGTATTCCAGGAAATGCCGCCGCTGCCGTAACTGCCAACTTCCAATCGCCAATAATCGCTCTCATTTCCTTGCTCTGCTCCGTACTGAAAATTATCCACGTACGAACCATACGTTGGGTCGTCGATCACCGTGGGCTGGAGCGAAACACAGCTCGCGCTTTTGCCGCCGGCAAGGTCCTGCACCACCGTGCCGAAATCGGTCGGCGTGCTCCAGCGATAACCGAAGGCGTATGCCCCGCCGCCGGTGTCCGCAAAATCGATAATCACCAGCGAAAGATTCGGCCCGCTCCCCACGGTATACTCGGCGTTCAAAAAACCACCGGGCAAAGGCACGTCGCTCAGCGGCGCTGCCCCAGCGTGTTGGCACACCGTAAACACCACCCAGGTAAATATCGCCACGATTTTTTTCATAAGTTGCGCTCCTCTGATCAAAAAAGTAATCGCTTAATACGCATTGGCCGGAATCACCTCTTGTCCAGCGCGCGTGCACAGTGCAAATAGCACGCTGGTTTGCATTGCCTCCGACAAAAACCGTGCGGAGCCGTCGCAAAACGCCACGTTCACGCCCCCCGCATGGTCGCTCCACAATTCGTTGTTTTGACTTCTATTGATGGCCACGGTCACGTCGAAAATGTTTTGCCCGTCGACCCACTCGCCGTTCAGCAAAGGTCCCCGCCCGCTGTCTTCTCCAACCAGAATGGTTTGCGATAGGCCGTCGGTAATCTGCTGTACGGAAATGGCCTTCTCGTAAATCATGGCGCCGTTGCCCAGCACCAAATTGCCCTCCATCGCATAGCCGGCCAGGCTCGGCGGATGCCCGAACATGCCGCCGTAATCGATGTACGCCAGGTCGTCGCCCGGATCCCATTGCCCGTTGCCATTCACGTCGCCGGTGGTCAAGCCGGTGCGCTGCGGAGCCCTAACCGTGGAGGGGCACAAATAGGTCGCAATAATCGTTCGGGCCGCTTCATGATTGGCCGCGCTGTTGTACGGCTGCGTGGTGTCAAAAATTTCCCAAGCATGTTTTTCTTCGATGTAGGGAAGCAGATACGCGCTCCAGGCAATTTGCCGTAGCGGCGCACTGCAGCCTGGAACGGAATTGCAGCAAATGCACCCGATCGGAAATTCTCGCTTGGCTGCGTTGTAATGGTGCAGCCCGACGCCGATCTGCCGCAAATTGTTCAGGCAGGTCGCTCGCCGAGCCGCTTCCCGCGCCCCTTGCACCGCCGGCATGAGCAGCGCCACCAGCACGCCGATAATCGCCAGCACCACCAGCAGCTCCACCAGCGTGAATCCGCGCTCAACAATCAAGAAGCAATCACCCCCAAGCCCCAGGCTTTGCCGGGGGATCGTAGCGCGCAATCGCAAGCGCATGGCATTCATCCCAGCACAACATTTCAGCAAAATGAAATCGTGGGCCGATGCTGTCCCTCGCAGCACATACGGCACAAAAAGCGCTGGTAGGTCTTCTGACTTCCGAGCCGCACGTCGCCAAAGCCTTCTCGCCGCCGCAGCCAAATTGCTTTCACAATTTGAACCGCACAGCAATGGCAATTAGAAAACGACGTGCGTTACCGCTCGGTTACAGCGGCGGGGCCGTCCCGGATTCGCACCGGAGTTCCCTGTTTGTCGGCCGAAAATCAAACGCCTCGGCCAACCACCAACGCACTGATAGGCACTTTAGCGTCACATTTGACGACTGTCAACGGTCCAATTATCGTTTGGAAAGAACCGTTTTACGTTTGCCCGTTGATTTTCGCCGCTTGCCATTCACCGTCGCCGGCGCGCTGGCCAATGGATCGGCCGCGCCGTTCAGCGATTCGCCGACCGACGCCCGTTCAATCCGCTCCGTCGCCTGCCGCACATATTCTTGCGAAAGTTCGCAGCCAATCCAACTGCGTCCCAATTTTTTCGCCACCGTAAGTGTCGTGCCGCTGCCGGTGAATGGATCGAGCACCAAATCGCCGACATTTGAGCTGGCCCGCACAATCCGCCCCAACAATTGCTCGGGCATCTGGCAGCCGTGAAAGCCGGCCCGCTCTTTGAAAGTCCCCGCCACGCGCGGAAAATACCACGTGTCGGAATCTTCGCTGAAGCCGCCTTGCAAATCTTGCGGCCGCAAAATCCACGTATCGTCCGGCAACCGCCCCTTGGGATTGGCCCGAGCATCGGCATACACCAACTGCCGGGCCGAGGGAACGCGAATTGCCGGATCGTTCTCGTTGAATGTGAACCGCTTCGGGTCTTTCAAAAAATGGAACAGATGGGCGTGCGAGCGGTTGAACTTCCGTGTGCAGTTCACGCCGAACGTGTAATACCAAATCACCCAGCTCCGGCAACTGAAGCCCAAATCGCGGGCCGCCAGT
Source organism: Pirellulales bacterium (assembly GCA_035499655.1). Classification (NCBI taxonomy): domain Bacteria; kingdom Pseudomonadati; phylum Planctomycetota; class Planctomycetia; order Pirellulales; species Pirellulales bacterium. The sequence continues at coordinate 38,226 of DATJYL010000213.1, read as the reverse complement.
TTCAGCTCCGCCGCATATTCATCGCCAATCGCCAGCCAGAACGTGCCATCGGGCCGCAAGGCCCGGTGCACGCCGGCCATCCACTCGCGCGACCAATCCAGATAATGCTCGTACGCCTTGCGGTCGTCGTACACGTCGTACTCGTAGCCGATGTTGAATGGCGGATCGGCAAATGCCAGATGCACACTGCCCGGCTCCAGCTTGGCCAGCAGTTCGACGCAATCGCCCTGATGAATGCGGTTGGGTTTCAAAGCCACACAGACACCTCTTGTGTCAAATTACGCGCCCGGTGAATTGGCATTCTACCAGAAAGTGGGCGCATGTACATATATTACTATCGCCGTGGAAAGACGCAATAATCTAATCCTTTCCGCACGGCTTTAACAGTGTGTGGAAAACAACCAGCCTGTTTCCTTGGTTCCTCACTCCTCACCCCTCACTCCTCGCCATGTTCCGCTACGCCATTTGCAACGAAACTTTCCAAGATTGGCCCTTCGATCGGGCGTTTGCTTTTGCCCGCGAGTGCGGCTATACCGGCATTGAAATTGCGCCGTTCACGCTGGCCCGGTATGCAACCGAAGTTTTGCCGCGCCAGCGCGCTCAAGTGCGGCGGCAGGCTGAAGCGGCGGGTTTGGAAGTCGTTGGCCTCCACTGGCTGCTGGCCAAGACCGAAGGATTTTATCTCACCTCGCCCGATCGGGCCGTGCAAAGTAAAACGGCCGACTACCTTTGCGAGCTGGCCCGGCTGTGCCGCGACTTGGGCGGCTCGATCATGGTCCTCGGCTCCCCGCAGCAGCGCAATCTGCTGCCCGGCGTCACCAAGCCGCAAGCGATGGGTTACGCGGCCGACGTTTTGCGGGCCGCGCTGCCGGTGCTGGACGAATGCGGCGTAACCATTGCCTTGGAACCGCTGGGTCCGGCCGAGGGAGATTTTTTGCTCACTGCCGCCGAGGGGCGCGAACTTATCAACCTTGTCAACTCGCCGCACGTGCGGCTGCATCTGGATTGCAAAGCCATGGCCAGCGAAGCGCAACCGCCGGCCGACATCATCCGGACCAACCGCGACATCATGGTTCACTTCCACGCCAACGATCCCAACCGCCAAGGCCCCGGCATGGGCCAGCTCGATATGAAGCCGATCTTTCAGGCGCTGAATGCCATCGACTGGCGCGGCTGGGTCTCCGTGGAAGTGTTCGACTACACCCCCGGCATCGAACACCTTGCCCGCCAAAGCATGCAAAACATGTTGGCCGCCGCTGCAGTTACATAATGCCGCTGTGTTAGTCAGACTGCACGCTGATTGTCATGCCTGGACGATTCGACGGGCACTTCGCGCGAACCCAGTATGCGCCGTGTCACGGATTCATTTCTGCTTCATTTCCGGCGCGTGTCGATAAAGCTTGCCAGACAGCAAGATCGATATTATCGACGAAGAAAGTTACCGAGCCGTCTCCCATAGCCGCCACCACACCTCCTGGATGACCGCTCCGCGCAGCGGCCCAAAGCTGGCCATCTATTTGGTTTTGGGTGCAATTCAATGGGTTGCTGGAGGGAATTGTGGAATCACAGCCGATGATGGTGTCGGGCATTACCGAATTCGGACCTGTTTTTGCCAGAAACGTCGATGCGCCCGGGGAGCCACAGGACCAGACTCCACGGACGTCTTTATAAGTATCCCAAATTTGCACTTCGGAAATCATGAGCGTTTTCGAAAGTCCGTCGGTGACTTCTCGCGGTTTTACCCCGCGATTGCGAGCCATTTTGAAAACTCCCTTTTGCTGGCTGGAAAAAAATGGCACTGGCAGCGAAACGACTTCAAACAGACCTGCGTTGCGCACGTCGTAATTGATACCGGGCATGCCGGCCATGCCTGGCGCCGCCGAATTAACGTAGGAGTCTTTGCCAAAATTTGCCGCGTAATTGCCCTTGGCCAAATTCTCCAAGCCGGCAACCGAGTCGCTGCCGCCGATCGTTCCACCCAAACCATTGACCACAGGGTCCTTACTGCCGAACAAAATCGACATACTCGAAGCGCTAGGGCAAAGATAGGCAGCGACCGTCATGCGAGTGGAGCCGCCGGTGCCAGGAGCGCCCCCTGCATCATCGTGCTCGCAATCGTCGCAAATGTGTTTATTGTACTGGGCGCACGCCCAGATGCGATCGTTGAAGAATTTTTCGCCTAAGAAATCGAAAATGTTCGACGCCCAACTGGGACCTTGGCAGGTTGCCATGTAATCGCCCATTTGCGCACCACCGCTTTCCCATTGGGAAGCCAAGGGAGAACAGTTCGGCAATCCAGGCGGAAAGGCCTTGTTGGCAGAAAGAAATGCATGAATTGCCAAAGCAATTTGCTTGGTGTTGTTGGTACACTGCATGCGGCGCGCCGATTCGCGAGCCGACTGCACCGCAGGCAACAGGAGTGCCACTAGAATTCCGATGATAGCGATGACCGCCAACAATTCGATCAAAGTAAACGCCTGCCGACGACAAGTGTGTGCTGACATCGGATAACCACCTTCGCCACACACTAAGAAACTATTTCGCCGACGCATTGGGATCGGTCAAGGCACTTCCAAGTTGTAGGGCCTTCGCACAGTCGGCCCAAGAATAATATTTGAAATCTTCGCTGGCGTTGGGATTGATGTGGTCGCGAATGAGCAATAACCCTTCGGGAAACTCGGGCAGCGGAGCGCTAGTCACGGCGACCGCGGATGCGAATTCGACGCCGTTGCCGTCTGCGGCCGATGGAATGATCGCACCCACAAAATGGTAGTCTTGGCGGTCATACACGTTCACTCGCGATCGGTCCGTCTTCTTGCCTTGGCCAACGACCACCAGGTAGCCTTTTGAGCCAGGCAGCGAATAGAGACCAATCCCTTCGACGTCGGGAATTAGCCCATGCTCACCAACGCTGATTACTTTCGCGCCTTGTTTACCTGCCTCAGGCTCGGCGTTGAATCGCCAGACGCCTGCCTTTTCTTCAGAAAAATAGACCACGCCGCGCTCTTCATCGGCGATGCATCCGTGAGTTTTACTAGGCACGCTGAAGTGGCAAACTGGCGTGGCCGTAACCTTGCCGTTCTTGTCGCTGGTAAGTTCTAACTGGTCGATCTCGCCCTCTTTTGACGAGACGAATACGTAGAACTTATCAGTCTTACGGCTGTGATAGGCGGCAATACCGTGAGGTTCGGGATTGTCCGGCACAACAAACTGGTCGCTGTCTAGCGGCTTGAGTTTGGCTTTTTCAGCCTGAATGCACCACATTTTCACGCCGCTCACGCGCTCATCGGGATAGGTTGCAAGCACCAAGTCGATCGGTTTGCCGGCGAGTGGAAAACCGTGCAAGATTATGATCGAATCAGTCTGAAAGCCTTCGTCCAAATGCTTGAGCAAGTACCCGGCCAGATCATGAACTTCGATTCCGCGGGACTGGTTGGTGATAATGACGCGACTTTCTGCCGCGTCCAGCGGATTGACCCAAATCGCAGCGCCGGTCAGTCGGTTAACCGGGGCCGGCTGCGAGCAATGCAGTGGCACTGGTACGGCTACGACCTCGGCTTCCGGAGCAACGGCTCCTGGCCCATCGGCGTCGGCGATAGCCATTGAGCCGGCCATCAACACCAGCATCCCATAAACCGTCAAAAGGCGCATTAACGAACTCTCCAACGACGGCAACCGAGGAAGAAAGGAATCGCTGCGGCTAGCAGAGTAACGGTCGCCGGTTCAGGAACGCTAAGAATTGCCATCCCCCGAAAACTCGCTGTACCACCGATAGTAAGGTATGGTGTTGGTGTTGTCGTGGCGAACGAGGCGCCACCGAAGCTGCTGTTGATTCCATTAGTGTCGGTAAATTGAAAGAGTTGACCAAGCTGCGTGGCTGCGAGCAGTTCGACATTGCCTTGATACACAAAAGCTTCGAGCGAGTTGATGTTGTTGATGCTAGTTTTTGTGCCGGTCCAGGTTCCAACCAAGTTCCAGTTCGTGCCGTCGAAATACCATTTTCCCAACAGATTTTTGCCGTCAGTCGAGTAAGCGGTTTCGTCTGTGCCGTCGTTATTCAAATCGAGGAAGATCACGTCGCTTTTCACGTAAGGACTATTCATCGTGCTGATTTGTGGAGCAGCGGAAGTTGGCAGGCTGTTACCGTAGTTTGTGCCGCTAGTGCTGCTGGAAAACGACCACAATTGGGTGCCGACAATTCTGTTACCGCGAGCATCGTTTCCTGTGATTAGCGTCTGCGTGGTGGTGGCGCCACTGGCATCAATGTAATATTGCCCGCCATCGGTGCCTTGATCGCCCCCCGTCCAAAAATGCTTTCCATCGGTCGAAACCACAGAACGCAACGATACACCTGTGTAATTGCTGACGGGGACCGTGGTAACGTTCCAATTGGAATCGACTACGCCAACCTCGTGAGCCGAGCCGGAGGTAATGACCGATGCGGTGCCTACGGCCGCCTGGTAGCCGCCAAAAGTCAGAACGTTGTCGTTCGTGCTTAAGTGAAGCAAACCGTCATGATCGTTCGCTCCGGGCAGCGTAAGCCCCGAAATAGAATGAGCGGTGGGCGTTGTGCCAAAGGTGCCTGTCAATGAATTGTAGGGATAGTCGTACAGTGTAATGGCGCTAGCGGCAGTGTCGGTATCTGTATTCGTGGCAGTACTTAGGATGACAAGATCGCCACCAATAAAGCCTGCGAAACTTGGTACCGCAGTTCCAATGATAATCGCAAAAAAACAAATCCACGGTGCATATCGAATCATCAAAATCCCCTCAAGCTCGAGAAAACAGGGTGAACAACAACAATCCAACTCGCCGTACCTTTTCGTTGAGCCGGTCCTCAATGCAAAAAGTAGGCCAAACTTGTGGAAGACGCATAAGTTATGCTTACCCCGATGATTTGAATTGTTGGCGCAACGACAAATCCCGATTGTGACAGCAGCGCTGCGACACTTCAGAACAAACAGCGGTGAAAAAAGCGTCTCGCGTGGCTATTCGCTGTCCATGTCCATACGCCTGAGTGGCCCAAATATTGATGAGATTTTTAGGCCACCGATCGAGTAAATTTCTCTTCGGAACTCTGTGTCCCGTCTGTCGATCCTTGGCAATTTATTTAATTCCGCTCGCATTGGACCCGGGTTATTGACCTAGGCAAACGATCGCTGTGCGCGCCTCGCCGCTGTTAATTTTGCGCCGGGCTTTCTCTGCAATGCAAAGTCAGAGCAGATTACTGGTTGCGACGTTTTCTCGGCGCAACTGCGAATCAGAAATGAAAGCCAATTCTTAGAATTTTGCTCGGTGATAACGTTCTGAACGCCGAGAATTTCAGCTTGCGGTTTGGAACGGCCGTGCAAAACGAGTCGAGTTTCGCACGAAAAATCGATTTCCTGCGGCGACGTGCAAAATTGCCCAACGGGCTATCTGCGCATGAAGAGGCCCCGGTGTTGCTTGTTGCATCTCGGGGGGGAGGTTCTGCAGCAACACCGGGGCGTGGGGATTGCGTGCTAATATACACATTCCTCGCCCGAGGCGGTGTTAGAACTCTGTCAGCTTTCGGCTTGAGAAATTGAACGAAACCGAAGCGTTCGGTGCGGTGCCGCAAAGTCGCAAGCGGATGGCAGCGCTGGTGCATCAATCCGGCAGCCACAGCGAAGATTTTTTTTCGCCGCCGGGTTGCGGAGCGTCGGGCGTCCACAATTTGCCTGGCTCGGCAGCGGCGCCGGGAACCACCAGCGGCGAGGCAGCCCCGGCCGCAGCGGCAGCCGGCGGCGCAGCGCCCACGGCCAGCCGGCCATCGGGCGTAATCAAGCCCGTTTGCATCAGCAGTTGCACCAGCGCCTGCGCCACGCCTGGTTCGCGGGCGTGCTGACGTTGAATGTGGTCGATGAGTTGCATGACCGCCGGTCCTTCGTCGCGTTGAATGCGGAACGAAAGCTCCATTAAATCCCAGGAGGCGGACGATTGCTTGTTCGCTTCCGCCAGTTTTCGGGCTTTGTCGATGATGCCGAGCGCCTCGGTCGAATTCGCCGCCGCTCGAACCAACCAACGATAAGCGGAAAGTTTGAATTCGGGGACCGGAATGTTTGGCCGCTTGACGACTTCGGGAGCCAAGCGTTTTAAGGCCAGAGCAAAATTCGCGACGACAGCCCGATTGAACGCCTGCTGCAGTTGCTCGTCGGTCAGCGATTCAGCCTTTAGCCGGCACAGGCGGTTCAAGGGAAGTCGGTTGACATCGAGCCCGGCGGAATCCAAATCGAAAAGTTCCGGGAAATTCAGTTCACGGCGGAGTTGATTATAGGTGTCGGGCGAACTGTCTGCATCGGATAATTGCAGCAGCAAGATCGCCGCCAGTAAGCGCGTGCGATATTGCGGCTCGGCGGCAGCTTGCTGCGGCGTGCGGCCGCCGAACAGGGGCAGCGGCAATTGCGGCCAGCGCTTGAGCACCAGAGCTGTTCGCTGTTCCAGCCCTAGCTTCAGCCGCACGTCTTCCGGCGTATCGTTAGGCATTCGCCAGTGCCAACTTAGTGCGTGTTCTACCTGGCCCAAATGGCCAATCGCGGTTTCCGAGGTGGGCGTGCCGAGCGCTTCGCCCAGGCTTTCGCGCAGCAGTTTTTGGGCGGCGGGCAATTCCGGCCGAAACAAGAGCAGTTCCAATCGGGCTTCGCGATCGGTCTGCTTGCCGAACAACAGCAATTGACCCAGCTGATTGGGAATTTGATCGGGCGTAATGTCTTTTCCGCTGGCCAGTGCCGGACGATCCAGCAGCGAAAAGGCGGCGCGCGGCGGCGGCTCGTTCTGCTCGGTCCACGGCCGAGCGTCCAGCGGCAGCCGTTCGAAGCGGCGATCGGCGGCAAACTTTTCCTGGGCAAGCTCGGCGCTGGCAATGTTGTACGTGAGCGAGATTTCGTCGACCTGGCCCTCGGATTCTTCCTTGGAAAGCAACTGTGCTGTTGCTTCGGCTTCCACGGAGTCATCGACGTTTGTTTCCAAGGCCGATAACTTACGCAAGGCTTCGACTGCCGCCGCATAGTTCCCCAAAAAGCCGTGAAGTGTGGCCAAATTTCGCCAGAAAGCCGACGACTTCAGGGCTTGTGCAGTCAGCGCCGCGAATTGCTCGGCCGCTTTTTTCCAGTGGCCGAGATGAGCCTCGCCCAGTGCCGCTTGAAACGCGGCGCCCCAGGCAACGTTCGTAGGCGCGGGCTCAAACGGCGGAGTGCTTTTCAGCAGCACATGAACGCCGGGTGCTCCTTCCAATTGCAGCAGCGCGGAAACGGCCCGTTCGTCGCGCGCTTGTGATAAACCCAATTGCAATTGCAAGTGTGCCCGGGCCGGAACAACATGGCCTGCCGACAGCAGCACCAAAGCCAACGCGCCGATGGCGTCGTAAACCTGGGCCGGCATTTCGGTCCCGCAGGCTTCAATGGACCGTTGCAACCACGCAATGCCGGCCAGCGGATCGCCTTGCGAGGCGGCGTGCAGCGATTGTTCCGCCAGCGCCACGGGATTTTCGGGATGTTGTTTAAGAAAGGACGCCAGCGTGACCTCGGCGGCGGCGGCATCGCCCGCGGCAGTTTCCAGCGATACCCGCATGCTTTGCAAGCAGGCGCGGCCGGGAAACTTTTCGTCCAATTTGCGAACGGCATCCAGGCAAGCGATCGGTTGATTCCCTTCCAGCATGCGCTGCAGCTTATCGAGCTCCTGCACCAAATCGGGGCAGCAGAATTTCACCTTTTTGCCGGTGCCACCGGGACACGGAGAGTAAGGATCAATGGGCATATCTCGTGGAAGTTAGCAACAAGTGAAGAGACGGCGATGGAATTTTTGCCCGTTCGTATCGAGCTGGAACGGCAATGGTAGCAGACGGGTGGCGAGTCTGCTACCAGCGTTAAGCCGTTGTGCGGGAACCGCTTGTGGATTTGGGGAACTGGAAAGTTTAGGAAGACACTGAGAATTTTGCCGATTCCAACGACTATTCCTGTGGCGTAAGTGGTACGGCATCCGATTCTTTGGGGAAGAAAAACCGGATCGAGGTGTATCCGGATATGCAACATCCAATCGAAGTTCATTGGTTCAGGAACTAAGGTGTGGAGGATCGTGGAGTGAAACTCTCGGCCTGGCATCTCACGGCGGTCACCGGAGCGCTACTTATGGCGGCAGGGTCGCTGCGCGCTCAAACGCCAGAGGTGTTGCCCGAGCCTGGCAATCCATCTTCCATGATTGCGCAGCCCAGTATATCTATTGCGCAACCCACTACATCGCTGTTTGAAACCCAGCCCGATTTACACCCGAGCGACGTTCCGTCTCAATCTGGCGATACATCGTCGAAGTTGGCCATCGAAGGGGAACACATCGAAGGCGGCAGCGCGGAAGACGCCATGGCTCCTGAACCGCGCGCTTACCCTGCCAGCTCCGGCTATTGGTGGCGCGATGGCTGTTGGTACGGTGATTTTGATTTTGTCATTTGGAATCGGACCAGGCCAGCGAAGCAAATCCTGGGTGTGGAAGAGAATTCCAACAGTCAGCTAACGGGAAATTTTTTGAATGCCCAGGGCCATGCGTTGCCATTGGATGCTGGCGGCCGCGGCACATTGGGTTATATTCTTGATCGCGATAGCGAAAATCGAGACCACAGCATCGAGTTCACCTATTTAGGGTTCAACAATTGGGAAGGAACCGATAGCCTTGCGGCGCAGGGAGGCAACTCGTTGGCGATTGTGCCATTGGGTCTTTCCTTCCCTGGATTTACCGGCAGCAGCGCCGCCACTTACACCACCACGTATCGCTCCGACCTGCAAAGCATGGAGTTGGATTACCGCGTTCGCAATCGTCCGGGCCGAGATCAAATGATGATGGGTCCCGACGGGTTTTGGTCGCGGCACCTTTCGCAGGGGCGAACCGAATCATTCTTTGTGGGCCTGCGCGGCATCGCGGAGGAGGAGAAATTCAATTGGATTAGCGGCACCTTTCCCGCTTCACCAACGACGTTTAGCGGCGACTACCAACTGAATACCAAAAATCATTTATTGGGATTCCAAGTGGGGGGCGATTGCTACGACGTGCATGAAGGATGGTACTGGGGAGTTAAGGGAGACGCCGGAATTTATTGCAACTTTGCCGATGGCTTTGCACACGTGGTCGGAATTGACACCTCCCAATCTTCCACGCCGTTTATCATCGGGGGCAAGGCCGACAATCAAACGGCTGCATTCTTGGGCGAGCTTAGCCTGGTGGCGGGCTACGACATCAACGATCATTTAATGCTTCACGCCGGCTGGGATTTGGTGCAGCTTGGGGGCCTGGCATCGGCCCCGAACGAAGTTTCCTTTACCTCTTTCCTGACCGAAGTCACGCCGTTCATTCGCAACGATGGACAGATTTTCTACAACGGCTTGTCGCTGGGGTTAGAAGCCTATTGGTAAGCGTTGTCAGCGGCGAGCGTTCAGTGATTGAATGCGAGGGCTTCCGGAAAAACATAAGCCCAGGGGTTGCAACCCCTGGGCTTTATTTGTTCGATTCAGCGACGCCGCCTATTGATCGTTCGGAGGGGGCTGGCGACCCGGGCCATCTGGCGGCGGATCTTGACGGTTGCCGTCGCGCGGCGGTGGATTACCATCGTTTGGCGGCGGACCACCTGGCGGACCATTGCGACCATCATCCGGACCGCGCGGCATCATGCGAGGCATTGCATTGTCGCCGTCCCGCGGACGCATTCTTGGCATGGGGCCGCCGCCGTCGCGGAGCCGTTGGATGTCTTGCTGGATCAAATCCAGACGCCGCTGGATTTCGTCGAGGCGCTGCATCAACTCGGGCGCGAGCTGCCCGGGCGGCATGATCTGCGGCCGCTGTCCACCCCGGCCATCAGGACCAGCTTGCGGCGGTCGTGGCCCATTTGGGCCATTGGGATTTCCATCTCTGGGGGGTGGATTTCCATCACGGGGCGGAGGGCCGCCATTGTCGGGCGGCCGATTACCATCGCGCCGCGGCGGGCCATTGCCGTCACGCGGCGGTGGACCATTTACGTCTCCCGGTGGACCATTTATGTCTCCAAGTGGCGGCGGGCCGTTGCCGTCACGGGGCGGCGGATTAGCTCCCGGTGGGCCCATCGGCATACCTTCGATGCGCATGCCGGGCATATTGAAACCACCTGGAAATTGCATCGCCCAGGGGCCACCGCCAATTGTCCGTTCCACGAGCGGGCGCAAATCGTCGGGTAATTTATTCAGTTCTTGGTCGGTCAGGTCCCATTTTTCGTCGCCGCGAGTCACGGTGATTTTTCCTGGCTCTTTCCCGTGATGGACGACCGTGACCGTGACGTTGTCGGGCAGATCAACGTGCGGGCCGCCGCCGGGGAACATGAAACCTGGTCCAGGCCGGGCGATGATGTGTGCACTACCCTGCTGACGTTCTGCAGGCGTCACGGCTATGGTTTGCTCTTTACCGCCGCGAATAATCTTGAGTGACAATTCTTTGCCATCGGCAGCGTTGACGGCTTTCACTAAATCGGCGGGATGACTCAGTTTTTCATCACCGGCCGAAATAATGACGTCGTGTTGTTTAATTCCCGCTTTGCTAGCCGGACCGTCTTCCGCAACGTGAACGACGACTAATCCTTCGTCGTCTTTCAGGCTGAGCTGGTCGCGAAGCTCCGGCTGCACCTCTCTACACTCCACGCCGAGCCAATATTTTCCGGTATCGCCAAACTGCGAACCTGCATATCGCAGCCAATCCAGGGCGGGTCGCACGGTATCGTTCGGCGCTTGGGCGATTAAATTTGAGACATCGTCGGGCGGGGCATTAGGATCGGCGTCATCGGCGGCGGCATGTTTTGATTGCGCCAGCGCGCCGGAAAACAGAATGATTGCCGCCAGGCAGATCCAACCGATGCGGCGTTGCCACAAATCGCTTTGCATGGGAGTACTCCTTTTTTGTTCAAAATGTGTCTACGAAGAATGAATTTCAAATTGCTTTCCTGGCCGGCTGCCAATTCATTGCCAATCGCCCGTGTCACGGACTTCGACAAAATCCATCGGCAACACGGCCTGCGTCCCGTCAGCCAATTGGACGGGATAATAGGCCCGGTGTTGTCCGACTTCGTGCCCGGTGCTTTCCAGCGTTTGTAAGGCGGAGTCGGACAGGACCGGTTCCTGTTTCGCCAAGATGGTTTGCACTTCGTCGGCGCTGGCCATCAACAGCGGCACTTGCACGCTTTGTTCGCCGTCGACTGTGGGCAGCGTGACTTTCAGCGCCTGCCATTTGCTAGTGGCCGTGGAAGTGGAATCGGCTGAATTGGCGATGTCGCCGGTCGATGGGGTTTGCGGCAAAGATGGATTTTGGACCAAGGCCACCTGCGTCTGCGTTGCAGGGGATGTTGATCGCGGGCCTTGTGTACCGGCAAGGTCTCGCGCTTGCTCCGAGAGTGTTCCGCTCATCCACCAGCCGCGAGCGGCCAGCCCGAGCGTAAATGCCACCAGCACGCTGGCCGCCAGCACGAACCATCCCAACCGAAATGCCAGCGGAGGCAGCGGACGTAAGACGCTCTTTGCATTCGCTACAATCGCGGTAGAACCGGAACCACTGACAGAATTATCTGCAATGGTGAGATGGCGAAATTCGCTCCGCAACGTTTGCGCTTCAATGAAGGCCAGGGCGCAGTGCCGCCAACTGTCGGGCTGTGCATCGAGGGCCAATAATAATTGGCGCTGCTGTTCGGCATTCAATTCGCCGTCCGCGAAACGCTCGAGCCAGCGCTGCGAGTCGTCGGCAAAGTTCAACCTATTTTGCGAATCAGTCATCGAAATCACCTTTATCGCTTTTTAAATCAACCGCTTTTTACTTCGACCACGTTCAAGGCCACCAATTCGTTTCGTAACCGGGCCCGGGCCCGATGCAGCCGCGTTTCCACTGCGGAATGACTAATCCCCAAACGGTCTGCCAATTGGTGGTAGTTCCAATCTTCCGTATATTTCAGCAACAAGATTTCAGCATCGCGCGGTTGCAGGCGGGCCACCGCTTGGCGCACCAAGCGATGGCGTTCGTCGGCCAGCAACCAAGAAAGTGGATCGGGGGAGCCGGCATCGTGATCTGGCGGCGGCCAGCGCTGCACAAATCGATCGATCAGCTTGCGTTGGCGTCCGTGCCGACGGCGGTACAATAGTGCCTGCAAAACCCCTAACCGGTACAACCAAGGCGCGGCCTTGGCGGGATCGTTTAAGGGGGCTTGCTGGCGAACCGCCGCCAACGCCACTTCCTGCAATACTTCATCCACCCCTTCGCTGTTCCCCAGGCGCGCAAACACGACGGTGCGCAACCAGCGCTCGTGCTGTGCCAGCAAGGCCGACCAGTCGAGCGGCTGAGGCCGGTGCGTGGCGCCAGGTTGCTCATCTGCCTGGGTATTGGTCATGCGTTAAAGTATGTTGCCGTGAGGGGGATGAGTCTTGCTGGAGGCTGAAAGGATAAACCGGGACGGAACTGCCATCGCTCTGGTTTGTTTTTGGGAGAGTCATCCATTATATTCTGCCGGCTGCATGACATCGCAGGCACAAAGGTAGATTTTCCAATCACTTACAACGCTTTAACGATGGGATCGCTGCGCGTCGTACAATTGAAAACAGCAGCAATTTCGTTTGGAAAAGACACGGGCAAACCATTACGAGAGCGTGAATGAGCCGGTTGGTGTGAAGACGCCCGCATTTCAATTTGACATTGATCAAATGCCTCGCTTTTGAATTTCGACAAGGATGATGCATGCCCTTGGCCGACGGACCCCCGTGGATGCGACAGCTTTACACGCGGCGATATCCTCTGATTGCCTCGCTGGCAATTACCGCGATTGGGGCCTATTTGCTGCTCTGGCTTTGCTTGGGTTCCCGGCAGGGAGCCGCCCTTTGGCCGCTGTACGTGGCCCTGGCCTTGGGAGGCGTGCCGATTGTGGTGGAATTGCTGGTGAAGTTGCTGCATCGCGAATTCGGTTCTGATTTGCTGGCGGGGATTTCGATTGTCACTTCGGTGTTATTGGGTGAATACCTGGCGGGCACCCTGGTGGTGTTGATGCTTTCCGGCGGCGAGGCGATCGAGAGCTATGCGGTCCGCAGCGCCGCGGGGGTGTTGCGTGCTTTGGCCAAGCGGATGCCGCTGGTGGCGCATTTGCGACGCAATTCGCAAATGGAAGACGTGCCGCTGGATGGTATCGTGGTTGGAGATTTGCTGGTGGTATTTCCGCACGAGATTTGTCCGGTTGACGGCGAGGTGCTGGAAGGGCACGGCGTGATGGACGAATCGTATCTTACCGGTGAGCCGTACCGCATGTCGAAAACTCCCGGTTCGACCGTGCTGTCGGGCTCGATCAATGGCGAAACCGCGCTGGTCATTCGCGCCACACGCCGGGCAGTGGATTCGCGCTATGCGCAAATTATGCGCGTGATGCAGGAATCGGAACAGCGGCGGCCGCGCATTCGCCGGCTGGCCGATCAATTGGGCGCGCTGTACACGCCGCTGGCGGTGGCGATTGCCGTAGCGGCCTGGGCAATCACGGGCCAGCCGGTGCGTTTTTTGGCGGTGCTGGTGGTCGCCACGCCTTGTCCCTTGTTAATTGCCATTCCGGTAGCGATTATTGGGAGCATATCGTTGGCTGCGCGGCGCGGCATCATCGTGCGCGATCCGGCGGTGCTGGAGCAAATCGACACTTGCAGAACTGTGATCTTCGATAAAACTGGAACGCTTACGTATGGCGAGCCGCGGCTGACGGAGCAACTTGTTTCGCCCGCCTTCACCGCCCACGAAGTATTGATCCTTGCCGCCACTTTGGAGCGTTATTCCAAACATCCGCTGGCTGAGGCGATTGTGCAGGAGGCGCAGCGTCAACGACTGGCGCCGTGCGAAGCGGCGGAAATTCACGAAAAACCCGGCGCCGGGTTGCAAGGTGTCGTGGCCGGGCGGAATGTGCAAATTACCAGTCGCCAAAAAATACTCGCCGCGCAACCGGAGCTGGCTACACAATTGCCGCCGCTAGCCGGCGGGCTGGAATGCGCCGTGTTGATCGACGGGAAGTATGCCGCCATTTATCGTTTTCGCGATCAGCCGCGGCATGAGGGGATTTCGTTCGTTCACCACTTGGCTCCCAAGCATCACTTTGACAAAGTGCTGTTGGTTTCCGGCGATCGTGAAAGCGAAGTGCGTTATCTGGCCGACCAGGTGGGCATTATAGACGTTTATGCCGAGCAAAGTCCGGAAGACAAAGTGAACATTGTTCGCCGGGAAACTCAACTTGCGCCCACGTTGTTTTTGGGCGACGGCATCAACGATGCTCCCGCGTTGTTGGCGGCCACCGTGGGCCTGGCGTTCGGCACAGGCAACGAAATCACGGGCGAAGCCAGCGGCGCGGTGGTGATGGATACCTCACTGGAACGGGTCGACGAATTCCTGCACATCAGCCGCCGGATGCGCCGCATTGCCTTGCAAAGCGCCGTGGGCGGCATGGCGGCCAGCATTTTGGCGATGGTGATCGCGGCGGCGGGATATTTGCCTCCCGTGGCCGGCGCCATTTTGCAAGAGGTGATCGATATTTTGGCGGTGACGAACGCAGTTCGCGCCGCTTGGCCGCCCAAATCGCTGAGCGATTTTTGATGCCCACAATTCGGTTGTTCAAACTAGCCGGACGGACCGGATGCCATAAACATCCGGCTAGAGCGCACCCCGCGAACGTGTAGCGGATGTAGTGGCCGCTGTCCTCAGCGGCTGGAGACCCCGGCGCGCCGGGGCCGCTACATGATCGTGAGACGATCTCTAGTTGCTGCGAGCTTCCGGCGCTGCTTTCTGCGCTTCCGCCGGGGGCGGCTGCACAAGATATTTCCCCAGCGGATCATCTTTCAATCCCCGCAAGCACTCCACCACGCAGGCTGCATTCAGGTCGGCCCCATCCGCGCTGGTGTGCGTGTTATCCAATGGCGTGAATAATTTTGATTTGATATCTGCCGGGTCCAGTCCCACGTAATGCTTCAAAATCGTCCGATTCAAATCCGCAAACAGCACGTCTTCGTTCTTCGCCACTTGCTCGGCCCAAGCCACGGTTTTCACGTTTTCCACCGCATCTGTTTCCACGGGCTTCTGCGGACAATGCGGAATTTGCGAACACAAAATCGGTGTCATCCCCTTGGCCCTGGCATCGGCAATATATTTCCGCAAGTACCAACCGTACGTGTGCACCACTTCGTGTTGGTGGGTTTGCGAATTGTCGATTTCTTGTGTCTCCTCCCCAATGCCCGGCAACGATCCCCGGGCGCGGCGTCCATCGTCCACCGGTCCACCGTCATTGTGCCCCATTTGAATGATGACAAAATCGCCGGGCTTGGCGTCTGCCAAAATTTTGTCCCAGCGTCCTTCGTTGATAAACGTCCGGCTGCTGCGTCCGGCAATGGCGCGGTTCGCTACGTTGATGTTGCTGGTGTCGAAGAACTTAGCGATCCGCTCTCCCCAGCCGCGCTGGTTGTTCGCGCCGTTTTTTACCGTCGAATCTCCCACGATGAACAGCGTCGGCCGGTTGTTGGCGGAATCGGCAGTTTTTTCTGTCGCTGCTGGCGGCGTTGGGATCGAATCGTCAGTCGCAAAACAAGGCAATACGGCCCAGCAAAACATGCTGCCCGCCATCAAAATCAATCTGCGTGCTCGCATGTCAATTTCCCTCCGGTTTGACAATCGATGTTTTCGGGCTGGCGGGCATGTGGAAGCTATCGACGGGATCAGGATGACTCGGGTCGAAATCTTGGAAATCGGCGACGATGAATTTTGCCAGGTCGAGCTTGTTTTGACGGATGCCTTCCACCACACATTTGGCCAGCTCGTAACTGCCGTAATTATTGTGGTGGGTTCCGTCTTGAAAGGCTTTACCGATGTTTTCCGAACCCAGCGCCTGGTAAAACTGCCAACTCATGTCGTGCAAATCGATGAGCGGCACATTTTCTTCTTTCGCCGTTTGGCGCACGGCTTCCGGATAATCGCCCAGCGTGTTGGTCATTTTCCCATCGGCTTCCAAACTTTTTTTGCGATCCATCGAGGTTACCAGCACCGGAATGCCGCCGTGTTGCCGGGCGCCGTCGATGAATTTTTTCAAATCGGCTTTGTAGGTGGTGAACGCGCCCACGCCGTCACCTTTTTCCTTCATGTCGTTGTGGCCGTACTGGATGAACAGATAATCGCCGGGCTTCATCGTGCTGAGCACTTTATCGAGCCGCTTGGCGCCGAGGGAACTGCGCAGGGTTTCGCCCGATTCTGCATGATTTGCCACCACGACGCCTGGCTGGAAAAACCGGGGCAGCATTTGGCCCCAACTATTCCACGGCTCCAGCGGTTGATCGCAGACGGTGGAATCGCCCAATAAATACACGGTGGGGATGTCGGGGGCCGGCTCGATTTCCAGCGCGCACAGGCAGGGCCTGGCGTCGTTGAATTCCAGCGTCAGCTTGTCGTCCCAGGCCCAGGTTTCATCGGTTTTTTCGCGGGGCTTAAGTTTTACGTTTCCGCCGCCGGCGATTTGCGGAGTGCGCACATTCACGTCGAATGTGCGCGTTTCGAATTGACCGGGCGAAGTGTGGATGTGCTGCAGCATCAGCCGGCGCAGCTCGGCTTTGACGGTGGTTGTGGATTCGCCCGCCGGATCGCCTAGCGTGACCGTGACTTTGTAATTTCCTTCCGGCAGCGCCACCGAGAAATAAAAGGGCTTGTCGCTGGTGATGCAGCCGCCATTTACCGCTTTCACTTCCGCTCCAGGCTCAAAGCCGTAGCCAAGTTCCTTGGAGTACAGAGTGTCGGGCGGAACTTGCTGATAGCCTTCTTTTGTTTTTCCCGGCGCGAAAGAAAATTTGTAGATAGGCGAGTGAATTTCAACTTGCGATTCGCCAATTGCACCCTGAAAAAATACCAAAGCGATCACAATACCGAATCGGCAAGTCGTCCACATACGGCAATTCCTCCCAAGTCCCGGATTATAGCCAGCTGGGATCAACAAACGCAAAAAAATGTTTTTCTTTCAGTCGATTGGGTTATAATTGATCGGCATGAAGCCAAGAGTTTACGTCGAGACAACCATTGTAAGTTACTTAACTGCCTGGGTAAGCCGTGACTTGGTGATGGCCGCGAACCAGGAAACCACACGCCAGTGGTGGACCGAGCGGAAGGAACATTTCGAGTTGTACGTGTCGCAAGCAGTGATTGAAGAGGCCACCGGCGGCGACAAAGAAGCTGCTCAACGCCGGCTGGAAATCATCGAAGAAATTTCGATACTATCGATAACCGACGAGGTAAAGGCGTTAGCAAAACTGCTGGTCGCGCAGGTGCCATTAGCGCAGCGGGCCCAAGTCGATGCCTTGCATATCGCCGCATCGGCAGTACATGGCATGGATTACTTGTTGACCTGGAACTGTTCCCATATTGCCAATGCGACTTTGCGTCCCAAGATTGAATCAATTTGCCGCGCAAATGGTTACGAACCTCCGGTCATTTGCACGCCACAAGAGTTAATGGAGACCGACCATGGCATTTCATGACACGGTAGTTGACGAAGTTCGAAAGGTGCGAGAGGATTACGCGCGGAAGTTTGAATTTGACATCGATGCCATCTGCGCCGATTTGCAGAAGAAGGAGCGCGAGGGTCATGCCAAAACCGTGACGCTACCTAAAAAATCGGTGCGAACTATTGCTGGTTCTTCACAATGCACATGAGAACCAACGATGAATGAGTTCATCAGTGCGTTTGTAAGCAAATTGAAACAAATTAAAACTAAGGAAGAACTCCTTTTAGTCTACGATTGGCTGTGGCGTAATCAGCTGAGCGTAAGGTCAACGGCACAGGAAATAAACCGTGAACTCCGATTGAGCGGTCCTTACGAGCTTAAAGAGGACTTACCATGTCTTTCGGTAGGTTCTCACAAGGGCCTTGTTGTGCTTGGCGCAAATCCGGGCTGGAAACGAGACAGAAATCCTCGGGAAAATGCATATTGTAGAGAGTCGCCAGGTGCATATGCAGATATGATGTTCAACTATTTCGAGTGCTATCCACGTGTGGTTGGAGCACGTGGGCGCTGGTGGCCACGTGCGATGACGTTTCTGCAGATGCTGCCAGACGGCTATGATATTAACACGCTTGGAAAACAAGCTATTCGTTGGCAATGAATCCATGAAAGTAGACTTCTAGGAGGTTGGGAGCTTTTTCCATGGCATTCGTGCAAAGATGGCATAACAGGCATCCGCAATAAGCCAACTTGGCTTCATGAATTCTTTTACGAGTCGATATCAGCAGTGTTACGCCTATCTCCGCGATTGTTATTAGTTGCTTCGCCAATAGGCTGGGAATTGGTTCGGCACAATATTCTCAAGAGCGTACCGTGGGCTGACGTCCCGCTTGGTTCAAAGTTGCCGTGTAACGTATCGTATACGAAGCTACCGTCAGGCACAGAAGTCGTTGCGATCCGACGACAGATATTTTCAAACGCACCCCGCGATTTCACAAATGCGGAACTCTTTGCGAGAGTACATGAACTCCGCCTGACCCAGCCCGCCCCATCAGAACCAAAAACCGCCAAACACACATTAGCACCGTAACCAAACACTACGGCCCGGCGGACGCCATGGCTGGTAAATCGGGGCCAGCGTATTTGGTGAAGTTTTCGTGGAAGAGCGTGGCCAGTTTTTGGGCCGTGGCTTCGTAGGCGGCGCGGTCTTTCCAGGCGGCCGCCGGTTGCAACAGAGAATCGGGCACGCCGGGGCAATGCGTGCAGTAATCGAGTTTGAAGTACGGATCGCGCTGGAGCGGCACATCATTTAAGATGCCGGAATGGATGGTGTCAATGATGGCCCGGGTGTGCCTCAACGGAATGCGCGAGCCCACGCCGTAAGCGCCCCCCGACCAGCCGGTATTCACCAACCAGGCTTGGGCGCGGTGGCGTCGGAGCCGTTCGGCCAGCATGGTGGCGTACACCGTGGGGTGCCGCACCAAAAACGCGGCGCTATAACAGGCGGAGAACGCGACTTGTGGTTCTTTCACTCCCATTTCCGTGCCAGCCACCCGCGCTGTGTAGCCGCTAATGAAGTGATACATTGCTTGTTCCGGCGAGAGCCGGCTGACCGGGGGAATCGCGCCGAATGCGTCGCACGTGAGGAAAATGATATTCCGCGGATGACTGCCCACGCACGGCACCTTGGCGTTGGCAATGTACTCGATGGGGTAAGCGGCGCGCGTGTTTTCGGTGAGGGCTGCGCTGTCGAAATCGACCGCCCGTGTTTCTTCGTTGTAGACCACGTTTTCCAACACGGCGCCGAAGCGAATGGCGTCGTAGATTTCCGGCTCCTTTTCGCGGGTAAGGCCAATGCACTTGGCGTAGCAGCCTCCTTCGATGTTGAAAATGCCGTCATCGCTCCAGCAGTGTTCGTCGTCGCCGATTAACCGGCGGCGGGGATCGGCGGACAGCGTGGTTTTGCCGGTACCGGAGAGGCCGAAGAAGAGTGATAAATCGCCTTGCTCTCCTTCGTTCGCCGAACAGTGCATCGAGAGGACGCCCCGCGCCGGCATCACATAGTGCATGAGCGTGAAGACACCTTTTTTCATTTCGCCGGCGTACTCGGTGCCCAAGATCACCATTTCGCGCCGTTCTAAACTGATGTCGATGCTGGTGCGCGAAGTCATTTGGTGCGTATGCGGATTGGCAGGAAATTGGCCGGCGTTGTAAATCACGTAATCGGGCTCGCCGAAGTTCTCCAGTTCTTCCTGGGTGGGGCGGATGAGCATGTTGCGCATGAACAGGGCGTGGTAAGCGCGGGCACAAATTACGCGCACTTTCACTCGATAGCGCGGATCCCAGCCGGCAAAGCCATCGAACACGTAGAGTTGCTCGCGGGTATTGAGATAATCGATTGCCCGTTGTCGATTGATGATGAACACTTGCTCGTTCAGTTTGATGTTTACGGGCCCCCACCAAATGTTGCCGGAGCTATCCGGGTGATCGACGATGCGTTTGTCCAAGGGGCTGCGGCCGGTCTTTTTTCCGGAGCGAATAATGAGGGCCCCGCTGTCGGCAATGGCCGCGTGCTCGATGGAGATAGCATCTTCATAGAGCGCCGCCGGCGGGGCATTGCGAACTGCGAATTCGGCGTCGATTTCGTGGCGCGAAAGATCAAGGGTTTGTGACATAGCAAGTTTATTCGTCAATAGGGTTCGATGAGGACAGAATGGGGAGTTATGTTTATGTGTTGGGCGGCGGCAATCGCAATCGAACGCGGCGGGCAAATTCGGAGTTGCCAGATTTTAGGATTTCGATGTGGTCGTTTGACAGCGACAGCATCGCCGGCAAATCCGTAAGCACCGGCGGCGAAACATTTTTACAACTTCTTCAAGTTCGTGGAGGATAAGCTTACCGAACCTTTGGGCGTTTTCGCACGTATTTATTGGGCGGTAATAGCGCGCGAGTGCACCGGGTTGGGCTTTGTGCCGTGTGCGTAAACCATTATCATCATGCGGTTTTGGGTCATTCTAGTGCTATCCAGGCAGTAACATTTGCAAATCTTAGGCCCCACGCCCATGCTCACCCTGGAAAACGTGAAAAAATCGTTTATGGAGCCGGGTGGCGGGCGGCTGCCGATTTTGAATGTGCAGCAATTTCACGTCGCAGCGGGCGAACAAATTGTGCTGGTCGGCCGCAGCGGATCGGGCAAAACCACGTTGCTGCACATGATTGCCGGGATCAGCCGGCCGGACGAAGGGAAGATTCGGATCGACGGCGTCGACATTGCACGATTGCCTGAGGCGGGGCGCGACCGCTTCCGCGCTGATAAAATCGGTTACGTGTTTCAAACATTCAATTTGCTGCCCGGCTTTACCGCGCTAGAAAACGTGCTCTTGGGCATGTCGTTCGCCACGGGTCGAGCGAAGCCGGAACGGGCACGGCATTTATTGGACCGCGTGGGATTATCGAAACGGCTCCACCATAAGCCGGCACAGCTTTCCGTCGGCGAACAGCAGCGCGTGGCGGTGGCCCGGGCCTTGGCGAATAAGCCGAAACTGCTATTGGCCGATGAGCCTACGGCGAACATCGACACGCGGCATCAACAGCAAGTAGTCGATTTAATCCGCGATACGTGCCGCGAAGAAAACGTGACCTTGGTATTGGTGACTCACACGCCGCAAGTGGCGGAACAGTTTCAGCGCGTGGAAAATTTGGAGGAAATTAATCGGCTGACGCCGATGGGGGCATCGTGAAGCGTTTGTTGGTTCGCGCGCTTCCCTGTTGGGTCGCGGCTAAACCGCAAGCGGAGAATTAACTCAGCGAACAAACATCATTTTTCTACCATTGAATTCTAAAACTCACGTATGACTCTTCCGAAAATCGCTTGGCGCAGCATTCAGCAACGGTCGCTGGCTTCGTTTCTAACGGGCCTGTCGATGGCGCTGGGGGTATCGCTGGTGGTGGCCGTGTTGGTGATTGGGCAAATTGTGCAGAAGTCGTTCGCGTCGGGCAATTCGCTGGGTTACAACGTCATCATCGGGGCTAAGGGAGGTCGCTTAGATCTGCTGCTGAACACGGTTTATTATCTGAACCGCCCTATCGAAAACATTCCCTGGGATTATTATCAGCAGTTTTTGCACGCCAACGAGCGCAGCGATCATAAAGACGGCAAATATGCCGACGATGTCGACTTGGCCATTCCAGTATGTCTGGGCGACGTCGTTGGTGAAAACGGACAATATCGAGTGGTCGGCACCACGCCGGAATTATTCAGCAAATTGCTGCACGCTACTTTTTCATCTGGCGAGAATTTCAAGACGCCCGATTTCACTACCGCCGTGGTCGGGGCCGAAGTTGCCAAGCACATGGGCTTCAAAGTGGGCGACAGTTTTTCGCCCGCACACGGTGTCGGCGGCGAAAAGCACATGCCCTTCAAAATTGTGGGCATTCTCGACCGCATGAGCACGCCGGTCGATCGGGCTGCCTTTGTGAACATCGAAGGTTTTTTCCTGATTCCCGATCATGCCAAGGGGCATGTGGAAGAGGTTCACAAACCGGGCGAAAAAGAGGAGCCGGATGAAATTCTCAAAACGCCGCTCCCGGAAGATCAACGGGAAACGACCGCCGTTTTGATCCGCACGGCCAGCATTGGCGGCGCGCCGCCCGAATTGGTTGCGCCCGATTTGGTCAAGCACGTCAATAAAGAATTTGTGGCGCAAGCCATTGAGCCGATTAAAGAAATAACGGTGCTGACGAATACCTTTGTCCAGCCGTTACAATGGATTTTGCTGGTGCTCACGGTATTAATTGTCATTGTGGCTGGCATTGGAATCTTGGTGAGCATCTATAATTCCATGTCGGAACGGCGGCACGAAATTGCCGTGATGCGGGCGTTGGGCGCCCACCGGGGCAAAATTATGATGATTGTATTAACCGAGTCCATTATGCTCGCCTTGGGAGGCGGATTGGCTGGCTGGCTGGTGGGCCATCTGCTGGTGGGCGCGGCGGCCCCCACCATTACGGAGTACACTGGAGTGGCGGTTAACTTCTTGCAATTTGTGCCGACATCGGAGTTAATTTTAATACCGGGATTGATTGTGCTGGCTTCGCTCGTGGGTTACTTGCCGGCGCTGTCGGCCTACCGAACTGACGTGGCCCGGGCATTAACCGCCGCGCCGTGAATTCAGAAGGCAT
Organism: Pirellulales bacterium; assembly: GCA_035499655.1. NCBI lineage: Bacteria > Pseudomonadati > Planctomycetota > Planctomycetia > Pirellulales > Pirellulales bacterium. Next base: position 15,547 of record DATJYL010000213.1, on the reverse strand, counting down.
GCCGCGGAAAATCAGTGGCCGCACGCAGCGGCGGAAAACAGAAGGAGCCGAGTGATGACAGGTCGAATTACAAAGCAATTTTTTCTTGCCGCTTTCGTCGGCGTGTCGCTATTGATCGTGGGGCCGGCAGTTAAAGCATGCCCCTTCTGCGGCCAAGTGTCGCTGACGTGGTCGGAAGAAATGAAAGCTGCTGATGCGGTGGTGATTGCCGAAATGACGGAAACGCCGGCGCGTCCAGCCGGGGCCGATGGCGCTTTTGCGCCGGGCATTAGCGAGCAATTGGCGAAATCAAAATTCCGCATTGTGGAAATTCTCAAGGGCGCCGACCTACTCAAAAAGACCAAACAAATCGACGCTATTTATTTGGGAGATGCTCCCGTCGGAACCAAGTTTTTAATCACGGCGGTCGATCCGAAGTCGCTCTCATGGGCCACCCCCACCGCGCTGACAGCACGCAGCCTGCCGTACATTGACACGTTGCTCAAGCTGCCCGAAAAAGGGGCCGACCGATTGCTCTTCTTCCAAGATTATTTGGAAGACGAAGACCCGGTGCTGAAGCAAGACTCGTTCGACGAGTTTGCCAAAGCCACGTACGACGATCTGAAAGCTTACGGGCCGCGGGCCAATTACAACCAGTTAATCAAGTGGATATCGGACCCGGATATTTCGCCCAGCCACCGGCGGTTGTACTTCACGCTGCTAGGCGTGTGCGGCTCGGAAAAAGACGTGCCGCTGATCGAATCGCTGTTCCACTCCAAGGATCGGAAATTTAAGGCGGGCCTGGATGCGATGATCGGCTCCTACCTGGCGATCAAAGGTCCCACCGGGATGGCGCTGGTGGAAGACATGTTCCTGAAAAATCAGGATGCGGAGTTCACGGACACTTATGCGGCTATTCAGGCGGTCCGCATTTCGCAGGAGGCGGGCATCATTACTAAGGACAATGCCGCCAAGGCGTTTCATTTGATGCTCAGCCGTCCGAAAATGGCCGATTTGGTCATTCCTGACCTGGCCCGTTGGCAGGACTGGACCGTCATGAACCAACTGGTCGATTTATTTGTGAAGGCGGATGCCGATTCCGCCTGGGTGCGCGTCCCCGTGTTAAAATACTTACAGGTTTGCCCGTTGCCGGAAGCCAAGGAGCAATTGGCCCAATTGGAGAAGCTTGACCCCACTGCGGCCAAGCAGGCGCAATCGTTTTTGTTGCCCGGCGGAGCCGCGTTAGCGCCAGCGCCGGCGGGGACGCCCAAGAACGGGGCTTCTAACGCACCAAATGGCAACACGCCTTCCAGCAATACGCAATCGAACAACTTGATGCCCAGCGGCAACGTAAAGAAGAATTAAGCGTGGCTTGCCCAAGATTAACGCAGCATAGAGGTTTCGCCATGCGGTCGAGAGGTAAGTGAACGTGGAAACTGGACCAGCCCAACTCGCTACACCGGCGGCGGACGACAGCGCCCTTCAGCGCCCGGTTCCGATCAAGCGGGAAGCGGAACCGCAATACGAGGACGATGATTACAATCCGTCTGATTCCTACCGTGCGCTTTCAACCCCGGCGGTGGCTTCGCTGGTATTGGGCGTGCTGTCCGCATTGGCGTTGCTGGATTGGTGGTTGGCGTTAATCCCATTCAGCGCCCTTGTGCTGGGTCTGGTGGCGTTGCGGAAAATTCGCAGTCAGCCCCAAGAATACACGGGCCGGGGCGTGGCGCAATTTGGGATTGTTTTAGCGATCGTATTTTGGCTGGGAGGATTCGGGCGGCTGGGCTATATTCATGCCACCGAAGTGCCGGCGGGTTACAACCGCGTGGATTATTCTCTGCTGCAGCCGCAGCCTGACGATCCGCCTAACGCCATTCCGCCGGAGGCCAAAGAGCTGGACGGGAAAAAGATATTTATCAAAGGGTACATTTATCCCGGGCTGCGCAAAGACGGCATTACTGAATTTTTATTAGTGCGCGATCAAGGGACGTGCTGCTTCGGCGGCAATCCGAAAATCACGGATCGGATACAGGTGGCGCTGGCGCCGGGTTCCAAAGGTTTTGAATTTACCAGCAATTTATTTAAGATCGCTGGGAAATTCCGCATTACGGAACCCAAGCAGGCGATCGATGCCAAGGGAATTGTGTTTTACCATCTGGATGAGGCGATTTTGCCATGACCACTGCTGCGGCTTCAGGCAAATCCGGCTTCTTTCTGCTGTCAGCGTTTTGCCTGCTGCCTGCGGCCAGTTGCCTGTTCCTGCTTGCCGGCGGTTGCGGAGAACGATCTTTACCAGCGGCTACCACTGCGTCGGCTGCGCCCCAAGCTGCGCGATCGGGAGTTGCCACGGAGAGTGGGACGAACAAAGCGAATGTCGATTCGGTTTCCGCCGATGCGCCCGCTACGTCGGCGGGAACCGCGGCGGGTTCCGGAACAGCGGATTCGTCGATCGCGGCAGCGATTTCTCCGGCAGAAGCAGCGGCCAGGGCAGCGAACCAGCCGGCGCGAGACATAGGATTTGACAACATCAAATTCAACATGCAAAAGGACGAGCCGTTCCAACGCAACATGATTACGCCGGCGATCGAAAGTTACGACAATTCCAAAATTCGCATCCGCGGTTACATTTTGCCCAGCTTTCAGCAGACCGGCCTCTCGCAATTTGTGCTGGTGCGCGACAACATGCAATGCTGCTTCGGCCCCGGCGCTGCGCTGTACGATTGCATCGTGGTGCAAATGAACGATGGGCACACGGCGGACTTCACCACCCGTCCCGTGGCGGTGGAGGGAGTATTTTCCATTCAGGAAATTGCCAGTCCCGAAGGGAAGTGCTTGGCCATCTATCACATGCAGGCCGATAAAGTGCAGTGAGGATGGCAGCAGGTGTCGATGCCGAATTGGATTGGCTTTTCGGTGGTGGGACAATTTGAAATTCCGACAGCCGCTTTTCCCGACTGACACAGTCGGGCTATGTTCAAATTGGCCCACGATTGGCTTTTCGCAGCGCACAATTCGTCCACTTTCGGATTCGCAAGCATTGCCCTGCTGATGGCAGATGCCTACTCCCTGTCGTTTTCCTTAATTCCCAAACGGGTCAGCCAACGCCGCCCGGGCTTTTTGGATAAGTCAGTGGCCGACGATTCGCCGGAACCCTTTTGTCCGGCCAGCAACCCTTTTTCGGCTTCCAGCAAGCGTAACTGTTCGTCGACTCCGCTGCGTTCGCGAGCCAGGCGTGCCCGTTGGACCGAAATTTCGACTTCTGCTTGGCGCATTTTTTCCTGCCATTCTTGCTGGAGGTCCAACAACCGCTGTCGTTCTTGCTGGATGAGGGCGTCTTGATCGAGGACTTCGGCCTCGGCGGCGGAAACGACGGTGGTAAGCTCGCCTGCGGCCAGCGGGCTTTCTGTGAGTGCCAATTGTTCCGCTAAGCGTTCTTTTAACTCGGTGATTTCCCGATCTCGCTGGGCCACCATTTCGTCGGTGATGCGGATGGTTCCCTCGACGGTCAGCCGCTCCTCTTCCGTCAGGGGTTCGGTTTCGGACGGCGAGTCATCATTCTGCAATTCCGCCATGAGGCGTTTTTTGGTTGCTTCCCAATCACCGGTGAACTCGCTGTTGGGAGTTTGGGGTTGCGGCTGCGCTTTGGCATGCAGATCGGCCAGTTCTTTTTCCAGATCGGCGTTGCGGCGCTTCAGTTGCCGGACATCGTCGAGGGCCAATTCGAAGCGTCGATACAGATCTTCGGTCCGTTGTCCGTCGGCAGCCGGCGGCATGGTAATTAACTGTTGCTGCGCGGCCGCCAGTTGAGCTTCCAAGGCCTCGACCCGTGCGGTCAGAGCAGCTCGTTCTGACTTCAGCAAGTCGCGTTCGGTTTGCAGCGTGTCCGATTCTTCGGTTGGCAAGGGGGACAAATTTTGTGCCGCTGCATCTGCTGCACCTTTTTGTTGAGCGAGTTCCCGTTGCAACGTTTCGTGTTCTTGCAAGAGCTGGGTGAGCTTTTCCATGGCCTGGGCGGCGGTTTTTTCCGCTTGGAGCAACTGCACGTTGAGTTGTTGAATTTCGTGCTCGGCGGCCAGCAAATCGGCCGATTGGTCGGTGGAGTTTTTACTGGCTTGGCGGCGCGACTCTTCCCATTGGCGGCGGGCGTGTTCCAGGGCCGTTTCTTCATCCTCCAACAGTTCGCGGTCGCGGCGCAATTGTTGTCGTGCGCGGTTCAATTCCTGCTCGAAGGCCTCGCGGTCCTGGCTAAGCCGGGCTCGTTCTCGTTCGATTTCCTTTTCCAGCGCGGCGCGATGACGGTCGACTTCCGCATGGGCGAGCTCGCACTCCTGCAATTGAGCCGAGCGTTCGATTCGCAACTGCTGGGCGATGCGGCGGCGCTGGGTCCGGGTTTCTTCACGGCGGGCCTCCAGCTCTTCCAATTCTTTTTCCAATCGCAGGTGCTGCTGTTCGAAGTGTTCGCGCCGGTTGGCGAAATGCCGAACTTCGCTTTGATGTTCCTCTTGGGCCACGGCGAAAGTGTGTTCGGCCTGTTTGAGTTTTGTTTCCGATGCTTGTAGTTCTGCGGCCCGGCGGTCGAGTTGCTCGCTTTCAAGGCGCTGCCGGTCGGCCAGTTCTTGCTGCCGGAGGCGGCTTTCATGGCGAAATTCTTCCTGGGCTTGGGCCAGCTCGCGTTGAGCTTGCTTGGCTTTGGCTTCGGAAGCCTGCAGCTCTGCGGCCCGGTGGTCAAGCAGTTCCCGTTCTTGTTGAGCTTGCAGCAGCAGCTCCTGGTGCTGGCGAGCCAACTGTTCGCGTGCCAAGTGCAATTCGGCCTGGCGTGAATCAATTTCGGCGCGGTCGGCGGCCAACTCCGCTTGTTGGCGGGTCATTTCCGCGGCCTGTTCGCGAATGTGCTGTGCCTGTTGATCGAGTTCGTCTTTCAGATGGGGGCTGGAAGCGGGCGATTGAGCGTCGCCCAAGCCGGCTGCCAGTTGCTGTTCGATCTGGGTCAAATGCGCTTCCAGCGCTGAATCGACTTGCTCGAGCTGTTGGCGTTGGTTGGCCAGTAGTTCGAGAGCCTGCTGTCGGCGCTGGGGGAGCAGGCGAGCAAGCTCGTCGCTGGACGGTTCCTCGGGAGTCGATGGATGATCTAGCTCTTCCATGGCATTTTATTTGAAGGGACACACTCAGCGCAGCCGCCCGCCGCGGCCGAACTTGCGCACCGGTAGAGGGTATCTCCAGCGTCTGCCGGGAAACCATCGGCCGAAGGCACCTATAGTGCTATAGGCTGTAGAGTTACGGCGGTCAAAACGGAATGGCCGCGAAACGATGGTTATGCCGGCTGTACGTTTTGTCCGGCCGTCATGGCGCTGGTCAGGTGCCGCTAAACCGGACGTGATGCACCCAAGCGGGCGGAACGTTGGGCCACACCCAATCGCGTTTGATTTCGCGTCCGGACAGCGTGCGGTGTAAAACCTGGCCAATGCCGCGCAGCCGAGCGCGCCCTTTTGGTCCGCACACCAGGGCCTTGGCCCGCCGAATGGCGATGTACTCAAAAAACGAAAGCGTGCCACCGGGCGACAAGAGCCGCTGAAAAATTCCCACAATCTGCTCCACTTCGCTGACCGCAAAGTTATTCAGCGGCAGGCCGGAAATAATCAGATGGAAACAGTGTTGGCCGGGCAAATGTTCCAAGGGGGCGTGGATAATTTGAGTTCGTGAAGCGACGGCTTGGAACGCCGGCTGGGTTTCGAAGCGAGTGTGCAAGTGGTGAACAAAATCGTCGTTTAATTCCACCAACGTGAGGCGATCTTCCGGCTGCATTTGCGCCACCAGCCGTGCCGTGACAGCACCGGTTCCCGGGCCAACTTCCAGTATTTCCCGCTTGCCGGAGCATGGTGATCCGAGGGAGGATTCAGCTTTGGATTTGGCGAGCGCGTTTGCATCCGATCGCACATATCGGCAGAGGGCTTTGGCCAGCGCCGGGCTGCTTGGCCAGATCGATCCGGTGGTGTGATATTGCTTAAAGAATTGTCGTAGAAATACACGCTGATCGCGGAACATGCGTGGTGACCTAAGTGGTAAAATCGAGAAGACGGTGTAAGTTGCGAGCAAGGCGATTGTAAACGGTCTAAGCAGAAATGGTGAGCCTGTTTTTGGCGCGCAAGTTTCAACAAAATCAAGGGGAAGCATGGGGCGAATCGATATCGGGAATGGAACCGGCTTGTCACAGCACAGCCTGCTCCCCCTGCTATTTTCGATGACAGCTTGACAACTTTGCCAGCGGCAGCTTACATTGTGGCAGTGTAACACTCGCGCGCCGCCAGCATTCGCGCGTCTTTTTTATATTCGCTTCGTTCGCCGCAAGGGCAGATTTACTTGCAATTCACGCGCACACGCTAACCGTGCATCTCCCGCTGCACTGACCAGCGTCTCTGATGGGATGCGATCACTTGGCTCCTCTGCATGGGCTTCACCACTACCATTGATCTTGCGCCTGTCGCCCATCATCTTTCGCTGCCACTGGGGCAAGTGGAAAGCGCCGTGCAGTTGTTGGATGCGGGCAATACGATTCCATTCATCACGCGGTACCGCAAAGACCAAACCGGCGGGCTGGACGAAGAGCAAATTCGGCAGATTCAAGATCACGTAGGCCGGTTGCGCATGCTGGCGGAACGGAAGCAAACCATTCTGCGTTCGATCGACAGCCAAGGTAAACTGACCGCAGAGCTGGCCCAAGCCATCGAACGGGCGGAAAACATCAAGTGGTTGGAAGACCTGTATCTGCCTTACAAACCGAAGAAGCAATCGCTGGCCACGCTGGCACGTGAACGAAAGCTGGAGCCGCTGGCTGATGAAGTTCTGAAAGCCAATGCGGCTGCCGCCGATTTGGACCGCCGGGCGGCCGATTTCGTGGATGCCGACCGGCAACTGGCCACCATTGCCGACGTGCTGCTGGGGGTGGGGCACATTCTGGCCGAAGATTTCAGCGAGCGGGCCGATTTGCGCGCCCGCCTGCGGCGTATTCTCAAAAAGACGGGCCGGTTGGTCGCCGGCAAAACTGAAATTGCCGAGCAGCAGGGGAAGGAATTCCGGGACTACTTTGACTTCAAAGAACCCTTGAACAAAATACCTCCGCACCGGGTGTTGGCCATCAATCGTGGCGAGCGAGCCAAACTGCTGCGTGTAAAAATCGAGGCCGACGAAGGGGCGCTGGTTCAGGAAACCGAAACTTTTCTGGCGCCGCCGGACCATCCGCATGCGGAGTTCCTTCGGGCTTGCGCCCGCGATGCATTGCAACGGCTGGTGTTTCCCAGCCTGGAGCGGGAAATTCGCCGGGAAATGACCGATGCGGCCGAAGCCCACGCCGTGGTGGTGTTCGCAAAGAATTTGCGCAATTTGTTGTTGTTGCCGCCGGTGTGCGGGCGGCGGGTGCTGGCCATTGACCCGGGCTTTAAGAGCGGTTGCAAACTGGCGGCGCTGGATGAGTTTGGCAATTTGTTGGATCAGGCGGTGATTCAATTGGTCGGCAAGGACGAGCGGAAAGCCGAAGGCCGGGCCAAGTTGGTCGAGCTGATTAAAACTCACAATCTGGCGGTGATGGCATTGGGCAATGGCACGGCGTGCCGCGAAACGGAAGATTTGCTGACCGATTTACTTTCCAACGAATTGAAAGAAGACGGAGTCGCCTACGTCATCGTGAACGAAGCCGGCGCCAGCGTTTATTCCACCAGCCCGTTGGGGCGCGAGGAATTGCCGCAGTACGACGCGACCCTGCGGAGCGCCATCAACATTGGCCGGCGGCTGCTCGACCCGTTGAGCGAGTTGGTGAAAATCGACCCCGGCAGCCTGGGCGTGGGATTGTACCAGCACGACGTGAAAGCGAAGCATCTGCGAACTTCGCTGGATGCGGTGGTGGAATCGTGCGTGAATTACGTGGGCGTCGATTTGAACACGGCCAGCCCGGCGCTGTTGCGCTATGTTAGCGGATTGAATCAACTGACGGCGCGACGGTTGTACGACCATCGCCTGTCCAACGGTCCGTTCCGCAACCTGGAGCAATTGAAAGAAATTTCCGGATTGGGCGAAGCCACGTTCGTGCAGGCGGCTGGCTTTTTGAAAGTAGCGGACGGGGACAACCCGCTCGACGCCACCTGGATTCATCCGGAAAGTTACGAAGTGGCGCAGAAGATATTAGGGAAACTCGGTTTTTCGGTGGACGATTTGCGGCACAAGGAAAAAGTTGCGGCGGTGGCCCAAAAGATTTCGGAATTGGAAGGGCAGGCCGAACAACTGGCCGCGGATTGGCAAGTCGGCTTGCTGACGCTGCGTGACATCTTGGCGCAGCTGACTCGTCCGGGGCGCGACCCCCGGGAAGATTTGCCGCAGCCCATTTTCAAGCGCGGTGTGCTCAAGCTGGATGATTTGCAGCCGGGAATGGAATTGATGGGGAGCGTGTTGAACGTGGTCGATTTCGGCGCGTTTGTGGATATTGGCCTGCACGATAGCGGGCTGGTGCACGTCAGCCACCTGGCTAACCGCTTTGTGCGCGACCCGCACGAGGTGGTTTCGGTGGGAGACATTGTCAAAGTGTGGGTGGTGGAGATCGATAAAGCGAGGCGGCGAGTATCGCTAACGATGATTGCGCCCGGCACGCCGCGTCACGAACCACAGCGGGGCGCGGCCGGAGGAGAGCGCCGGGAAGGGGGACCGCGGCGGGGAGATCGTCCGCCGGGCGGTGAACGACAGCCACGGAGTGAGCGGCGACCTCGCCCTGGCCGCGCCACAACCCCATCGGCCGGGAATGGAAATGCAACTTCGGCCGCTGACGCTGGAACGTTTGGTCAGACTCCCGCGGCGCCGGTCGGCGAAGGAAGCAACGCCCCGCCATCAACGGCAGCGCCGACAGGCGGTTCCGGCTTGGGCGTTCGCCCACCGCATGTTGGGGGCAAGCGTTTCGGACGATCGCAGGGTGGCCGATCTCAAGGGGGTCGTCCCCAGCATCAGCATCACCAAGCCCACGCTCGCGCTGCCAAGCCCAAGCCTAAACCGCTGATCCCGATCACCAAAGCGATGAAAGAGGGGAAGGAACCGTTGCGTACCTTCAGCGACTTATTTCAGTTCCACCAACTTAAATCGGGCCAAACGGAAGCGACCACGGCCGCTGCCGCGTCGCCCCAGGCAGCGAAGCCCGTCACCCAGAAACCAGAAACGCAACGGCAACCTTCCAGCGGTGACGAAAGTTCCGGGGCGGGTGATGAGCGTCCCCTGGGCGGCGCCGCAGGACAAGCCAATTTGGCATCGGAGCCAGCAGGGACCCCTGTGAGCGAGACTGTGGCTGCTGAAGCGGCCGCCAGGGACACCATTGCAAAAGAAGCCGCCACGAGCATGACCGATGCGAATTCTAGGGCAGATTCGCCGGTATAGCGCCGCACGGTGATGGTTTTTCGTGTTTTCAGTGTCCGGCTTATTTTTTCATTAGGCCTTCGAGTTCAACATTTTACCTGGACGATTGCCTGTGGATTTTGACGAGCGGCTGCAACGTGCCATCCAACGGGGCAATCAGGCGGCGCGACAACGCCGAGGCGAGGAGGCTGCCCAAGCGCTGAGCGAGGAACAGTTTAAGCGGCTGCATTCGCAGTATCGGCTGCAGCTATCGGAGCACGTGGAGTTATGCCTGCGGCGTTTGCCGCAGCATTTTCCGGGCTTTGAGTACGAGAATGTGGTCAGCGACCGGGGGTGGGGAGCCGCTGTCAACCGGGATGATGCCGATTTCACCCCCGGGCAGCAACGCTCCAACGTATTCAGCCGCTTGGAAATGACCGTCCGGCCGTACAGTTCGGCCCATGTGCTGGAGCTTACGGCGCATGGGACCATTCGGAACAAGGAAGTGTATAATCGCACCCATTTTCAGCTTTTGATCGAGGTTCATTTAGAGCGATTTATGGAAATGATCGATCTGTGGGTACTGGAATACGCGGAACTATACGCGGCCCGGCAGTGAGCCGATGCAGCAACAATTTAGTTAGGAAATGCTCTTAATCGGATCTGGCAACCATCGATTTATCTGCTTTTCCAGCGATCGTATTCGGGCTAAGTACCCAAAAGAATTGCCCCGCGTTTGCCAACCGGATGGCTGGCAAAGGCGGGGCATATATCGGTCAAAAGACCGCCGTCTTCCGTGCGGTCGCTTGGAGTCCATCCCAAATCAAACGTTACTTTGCTGCGGAGCAGCTTGGGGTGCAAGCCGGAGCGGCGGCGGGGGCGGCAGCGCAACCGCTGGAGCAACTGCTGCAGCTAGAGCAAGAATCGCAGCAACGGTGGCGGCGGCAGCATGCCTGGGACAATTCCGGCAAGGAGGCAGCCACAACAGCCAAAGCCAACACAACCACTTTCACAATCTTCATAATCAAATCCTCCACTGACATGAAACTAAGGGACAACAACACACACACTTCACGGTCCTTGCCCGGCTTCCAGCCGATCGGAAGCGTTCCCGGCGGCATCCGAGCAACCGGCCAGCGATGCTATCACCTTCTGCCGGTTTCCACTTGGCCGTTGATGATCCCCGCATAGCGATGTCAAAATCGCTAGATTGGGAAGCATTTAACGACTCATGGACAAACCCTTAGAACACATGCCTAGGCCACCTTCAAGCCCCTGGAAGGACTTTCTGAGAAAATAGAAAATCTGTGGGCCTTGATAAAATAGATAATCTATCGCTCAAGTGTTTTAGCAGGAGTGATTTACGCTCTTTCATTCGGGCTTGAGCGACGGTTTGGACTCCGGAAGTTTCGTAATATCGGGGGGCAAATACGTTTGTTTTGCCTCACGCGATATCAGGCGATCGCGGGAATAGAAGAGCCGTAAGACCTTCATTTGCCAAAGTTGCGGATGCTGGTCGACAAATTCGTCGGCAGTATTGACCGGACCGTACTCGCAGAGGGTGAAGTACACCAACCGCATCCATGCTTGCGTTAGCGTTTCGTGATAGCCTCGATCCAACGCATCCGGCACTTGGTGAGTTGCGTTGTATCGCTTCAGTCCAACGCACATCCGATGGAGGGCTTCGTCAAAGGAAAATCGCCGCAAGTAAAGATAGGCAATTTTCACATGCTCCCGGTGGTGAAACTGTTCTAGCGGCCAAGTGCAATCTTCAAACTGGCGGAGAAATGCTTCGTCGTCCATGTTCAATGAAGTCCGCGCTCAATGAAACCGCGTTGCCAACGTAGACAGTCCGGGGTGACGGTAGTTGGTAAATTTGCCCACGGCTGGGTCACATGCGAGAAAGGGGACCTCATTTAAGCGTTTCATGGGGGCCGGCGCCAGGGACGGCACCATCGGCAATTCGTTCTTTTTCCGCGCCAAAATAGCCCAATTCGTCCATCCGCTTTGCCAAATACTGCACCACCGGGCCGGTTGCCGGGGCCGAGTTGCCGGCATGTTCCATCACCACCACAAAAGCCACCTGCGGGTTATCGGCGGGAGCATAACCGGCGAACCAAGCGTGCTCCGGCTGGTTACCGCCGGTTTCGGCCGTGCCCGTTTTGCCTGCGATGGCAACTTGCTGCACATTCACGACATGATACGCGGTTCCTTGCTCATCGGCGACCGTCTGGCGGAGCCCCTTTCGAATCACGTCCGAGATTTGGACGGTAAGGCCTTGAATCGGGCGCGGCGGTTGATGGCGAATAACTTCGTCAAGCGGGCTCGCTTGCCGCGCTGCTTCGGTTGGTAGGGAATTTCCACCGGGGGGCTCAGCCAATCGTTCCGCCACATACGGGGTGACTAAGTTACCGCCGTTGGCGATTGCCGCCACCATCCGCACAATTTGCAATGGGGTGGCGGTGATCGGCCCTTGCCCGATGGCAATCATCAGGGCGTCGGGCTGCGATATTTTTGAATCCACCGCATCGCTGGCCGGATTGCTAGCCGGCACATTTCCGGCAACTTCGCTGGGCAAATCGATCCCGGTAGCTCGGCCCAATCCCAAACGCTGCGCCCAATCGAGCAATGGATTTGCGCCAACTTGCTCCGCGTAATGAAAGAAATACACGTTGCAACTCCGCGCCAGCGCATCGACCATGGTCACCGGCCCGTGGCCGATGCCATAGCGGCGATATACCGCACAACGCAGGGCGTCGGGTTGGCGGAGGTAACCCTGGCAATCGAAGGGGGCTTGCGGATCAATACCGGCGGACAGCAACGCCGCGGCCGACACAATTTTGAAAACCGAGCCCGGGGGCAAAGCCATTTGTACGGTGCGGTCGAAGAGCGGACGAGCCGGATCATTTAGCCAATGCTGGACGGCTTGACTGTCGCGCTGCGGAAATGCGTTGGGATCGAAGCGGGGAGACGAAGCGGCCGCCAAAACCGCTCCGGTGTGCACATCGATTGCCAGCAGCGCTGCGCCGGCGGCGGCATCCAACTGTTCATCACCGCTGGGCAGCCGGCGGGCCAGGGCTTCGTCCAGCAGGGTTTGTGCGGTGCGTTGCAAGGCCGGATCGAGCGTGAGCACCACATCGCTTCCGGCGGAAGGCTGGCGAACGGTGGTAGAACTAACGATGCGCCCGCGCGGATCGAGTTGATCGACGGTTAAACCGCGATGTCCGCGGAGCCGCGATTCGTATTGGCGTTCGATGCCGGTCCGGCCCAGCCAATCGTCGGTGTGATAGGCGTCAGCACTGTTTTCCGCGGCCGCAATTTCTTCCGCGGTTGGCCGGCCCAAGTATCCGACCACATGCGCCGCCAAATTTCCTTCCGGATAGGCCCGGCGGTACGAGTGAATCAACTTCACGCCGGGATAATTTTGCGGATGCGTTTCGATTTCGGCCACGGCGTCCAGCGGCAAGCCTTCGTAAACCACGTGCTCTGTCAATTCCTCGGCGGCGGTCACCGGTGGCGATGACGAATCGTCATCCCATTCGAAAAGCGCTTCCGCAATGCTGCGGCCGACTAATGCCAGCCAGCCCGCCGGAGAATCAGAGTGTGATTCGTCGAAATCTGCGTCGCGAAGTTTTTCCGCGCTCGCGTTTTCACGTCGGGCATTCACACCGGCGGCTATGGCCTCCACGCGCTGTTGAATTTGCTCCGTGCGCGCTTGCCACTGGGCGGTGGTCAAGCCGCAGAGCGAGGCCAACCGCTTCCATAATTCGATTCGCTCGGCAAGAAAGCGTTGTTCCTCTTCAGCCAGGCGCCGGGTGTCGCGACGCTCGGCGGGAGAAAGTTGGGCTCGCACCATCTGCCTGAGCCAGCGGGGGTTGGGCGGTTCTTCCAGCCAGCGATAATTGACCGCCACGTCAACCAGTGGTTCGTCATAGGCCAATACGGCGCCGTCGCGAGCCAGAATTCGTCCGCGCATGCCAGGAACGGATTGCCGGCGCACGATCGGTTCGGCGGCGATGGCGCGGAATTCCGGCCCGTCGCGTAGTTCTAAAGCGATCAACCGGCCATAAACGGTGAGCAGCAACATGACGAACATCGCGAACAACCAGCGCAGCCGATTGCGCAGCACGGCAGGGGGTAAACGGCGGCAGGGGGTCGGTTCCAAGTTCATGCTCCACCGGCTTGCCGATTATCGAAACTGTTCTTGAGGCGTGCGCCGCCAAAAGGCGAAGACCAAAATGGGCAGGGCCGTGCACATCGTGTACAATCCCACCAGCGCACTGCGCTCGATCAGCGCGCTCCACGCCGCGGGGGATTGTCCCAAGCACTTGATGAGCGCCCCTTGCCAGAGGGTGATGGTGGTGGCCGCAAACCAGACCACGGACAGTTGTGCCGGAAAGCCATCGAGGTTGAGCCGCCGGCGCAGCCAGATGACGCTGTAAGCGACTGCGGCAAACAAAGCCAGGCCCAAACCCAAGGGCGCCGGCGAATTCAAGTCGCTCACCAAGCCGGCCAGGGCGGCCACCAGCAGGCCGCGTCGACTGCCTGTTTGGGTTAACCACAAAAACCCGCCCAGGACCAGCAAATTCGGCCCCACGCCGAATGCATCCCAACGTGTGGCAAAAGAAGTTTGCAGCACGGCGGCCATGTACATCACAGGAATGAATAACAGCGACGTCATGAATTTTCTGATTCCTAATCTCCGACGACGGATCAGCGAGACTGTTCACTCGCCATTGTCCGCGGCGGCCAATCGGGCGGGATTCAACTCCATGCGCAGCACGGTCACTTGCGTCGGCGGCGAATGAGCTTCCACGGCCGGCTCCATCCAAATTTCCCATTGGGTGGAGCCCGGTTTACGTTCCACACGGGCCACGCGGCCGTATAGCAGGGGAGCATCGAGCACGCCGTCGTCGACGGTGAACACTAAATCGCCGACGGTCACCAAGTCGGCGGCTTCGACCATTTCAATTTTGCACAGTGCTTCTCCGCGCCCCACCAACATTCCGCGCGCGGCAAAATGCAAGCGGCCATCCTGTTGCCGGGCCAATTGGACCAAATCGCGATAGCCGGGGTCGGTGACGCGCTGCACGGTGCTGGTATGCGGACCCGCTTCGGCCACTTTTCCCCAGACCCGGGCGCCGGCCAGGACCAGCCGGCCGCGCTGTACGGCCGCATCGTGCCCTTGGTCCAAGAGCGGCGCAGCGGAAGTGATGGCGGATGAAATGGAAGAAGCCGATGAGATAGCTCCATCGTCCAGGACCAAGGCTTGGGGTGTAGCGCCCTTGGTGCGACCAACATCCAACAAATCGCGCGGGGGCAAAAACATTTGCGCCTGGCGGCCCAGCACGCGCGCAGAAATGGATTGCGCAATCAATAAGGGGGGCGGTTGGCCCAGATCGTGCGGCTGACTCGGCGGGCCGGGCGGACGATCGCTATGGGCCAATAATAGTTGTGTACGGAGGGTGCGCAGCTGTTCGTTCAACGCGGCGATTTTCTGTTCCGCTTCCGGGAGCCGCGAATCGCCGCAGCGGAATTCCGCCCAGCGGTTACCAATCCAATCGCCAGTGTTGCTCAGCGCCACCAGGCTTGGCCGCAGGGCTTCGCGCCAAGCGTCGCGCAACGAGCCGGTGATTCGCTGCGGCGTAAATGCCAAGGCGAGCGCAGCGGCCCAGGTGGCCGCCAGGAGCATGGCGGGGGAAATCAAGAGCCAACGTTGGTCCAGCGGATCAGAAACTTGCATCGCTCGATTCCACAAAACTGCGCCACGTATCGAGATGTTCCAGGCAAGTCAGCGTTCCTTGCACGACCGCTGTGAGCGGTTCGGCGGCCACGTGGGCGGGCAGCCCGGTGCGCTGGGTGATCCAGCGATCGACACCGGCCAACAGTGCGCCGCCGCCGCATAGTTGCACGCCGCGATCGACCAAATCCGAAACCAAATCGGGGCTGCACCGGTCGAGCGTGGTGCGAATGGTTTCCAGAATTTTTTCCAGCGGGGCGGCCAATGCCGCGCGGACTTCGGCGGCGTTGATTTCCATGCGTCGCGGCAGTCCGTTGGCCAGATCCAGGCCACAGACTTCGGTTGATCGCTGGTCGTCGATGGGCCAGGCACTGCCCAATTCCATCCGCAATTGCTCGGCGGTCGATAAACCGATGCGCAAGGCGTGGCTGCGGCGCAAATGGTCGACAATGGCCTGATCCATTT
>DATJYL010000212.1 GCA_035499655.1 Pirellulales bacterium | reverse complement strand
ACTCTTGCGGATTTATCGTGCGATTGACGATCCCCGGTAACGCTTCATCGTTGGAAATAACCGGTGCGGCGGTCGGCAGGGCTGGCAATTTACTCGCGATTGTCGGCTGACCAGTAAAAACCGTCCACTGCATTTGCCGCGCCGCCACACTCGCCAAGGGAACCAGCCCGCAGGCCGAAAGTGCCACCAGCAGCAACCATGCCCGGGCCGCACTTTGCCGCACCAGGTATCGCGCCGCCAGCCAACCGCAGGCGCCAATGAACGTGCTTTGCCACAGGGCGTCGCACACGAGACGCTGCCAACCGCCGGCCGGCAACAGGGAGAATAAGTGAGTCATGCGGCACCCCCTTTCGCCATTTCTTTACGTCTTTGTTCGATCAGTTTCCGCAGTTCTTTCAGCTCCTCGTCCGTCAGCCGCGTGTCGTCGAGCAAACTGGCCAGCAGCAATCGCGGATCGCCGCTGAATGCCGTGCGCAGCAGTTCCTTGAGCGTCCGTCCGCCGACTTCTTCCCGGTTACGCGTGGGGTAATACACATGAGCCCGGCCGGCCACACGGTGCCTCAGCCAGCCCTTGCGCTGGAGTTTTTGCACCGCGGAAAGCACGGTGGTGTACGTGATGGCCCGCCGGTGGCTGATCGCCTGATGCGCTTCGGCAACCGTGGCTTCGCCGCGGCTCCAAACGAATTCCATCACCTCGCCTTGCAGCGAACCCAATCCGTGAACGTGCTTGGTCATAAACGCCTCCTGGCCGGACGTGCATTATCTACGTCGAATCGACGTACGTTGTTATAACGTAGGTGCATTAAGACGTCAAGTCGATTTTTAATTTACGGAAAAAGAACCAAAACATCGTCGGCCGCCCGCTAGGTCACCAGCCGGGCCAGGCTGAAATAGACCAGCAACGTGATCATGTCGGCCGTGGCCAGGGCAATGGGGCCGGCCGCCACTTGGGGGTTCCGCCGCAATATGCGCAGCACATTGGGCATGGCCACGCCAATCAGTGCGGCCACGGTCATTCCGCCGGTTATGCCCACCAGCAGGCAGATTGCCACACGAGGATTGCGCAGCCAGACGATTGAAACCGCTGCCACCAGCGCGGCGCTGACGCCGCCCAACATGGCCCCCACGAATAACTCCCGCCGTAATTTGGTCCACAATCCTTCCAGCGTGGGCGGTTGGCCATGCAGCCATTGCAATGTCAGACTGACCGATTGAATGCTTACGCTTTCGGACAGGCCCAATACCACCGGCACAAACATAGCCAGCGCCACAACGCGCTCGAGCTCCGCTTGGAAAATGCCCGAGATGAAGGCCGCCGCAATGCCCCCCACAATGTTGCAAATCAACCAGGGAAAGCGGCTGCGAAATGCGGCCATCGGCCGCGCCAACTGCGCTTCGCTCAAATGCACGCCGATCAGTTGAAACAAATCTTCGCTCCGCTCCGCCGCTTCCAGCTCCGTGCGCCCCTCCGTATACAATCCCACATCGACGACACCCAGCAATCGCCGTTTGCCGTCCACAATGGGAAACGCCAGCAAGTGGTGCAGCGCGAACAATTCGAAGGCTTCCAACACCGTGGCGGTTTCCGGAACCGTGATCACCTCGCGAATCATCATGTCGCCAATCGAAGTCTCCAACGGGCTCAACAGCAATCGCCGCGTGGGGACGACCCCCACCAATCGCCCATCGTCATCCGCCACGTAAAAATAGATGATGCGGCCAACCGTCGGATTTTCTCGAATGCTGGCCAGAGCCTGCCCCACGGTTTGATGTTCTTTGATCTGGATAAAATCGTACCGCAGGTGCCGCAGCACCGAATCGTCCAGGGCTACTTTCGCCGGTCGCACATTCATGGGTTACAGCCGCCTCTTTTTTCTTTCCAGCCAAGTGAACCTGGGAAGCCGGCCACCGTCTATCTGTTCGATGTCAATGCGCTGGCCGTGGTGACAACACAAGAATTCGCTAGTTTTGCCGCAACACCGCAAACATAATAGAATGGCCGCAACATTTATACAGAGAAACTTCATGTTACCCAACCCAAGTCGTCGTCGGTTGCTCAGCGTCGTATTGTTTCTGTTGTGTTCCGCCTGGCGCGCGGCGGGCGCCAATGCGGAATCAACCAAACCCATCGAGCTGCAGGTCGACGCCAGCGAAGCGCCCCGCCGCTTGTTTCACGCCCGGCTGATCATACCCGTTAAGCCCGGTCCGCTGACGCTCTGTTATCCGCAGTGGATACCCGGCGAACACGGCCCCAACGGCCCCATCAACGATTTGGCAGGTTTGAAAATCGAAGCGGCCGAAAAGCCGCTGCCTTGGAAGCGGGACGATGTCGATCTGTACTCCTTTCACATTGTGGTGCCCAAGGGAGTCGATTCCATTCAAGTTTCGCTCGATTACCTGGCGCCGGGCACTGACGATGCCGATCGTTTCACCAGCGTTCCCACCACGCCAAATATGGCGATCATCCATTGGTACACGTTGCTGTTGTATCCCCAGGGAAAAGCCGCGCACGACATTCCAGTACACGCCAAACTTACGCTGCCTCCGCAGTGGAAATTGGCCACGGCGCTTCCGCTGGAAACTGAAGCAGCCCCCACCACGACGTTTCAAACCGTGCCGTTGGAAACGCTGGCCGATTCGCCAGTTTTGTGCGGTCGCTATCTGAAGGAAATTTCGCTGGGCGCCTCCGGCGGCGCTCCGCATTGGCTGGAGGCGGCCTGCGACAGCGCCGAAGGCCTGCGGGCCAGCGATGAAGTCGTGGACGAATATCGCCGGCTGGTCGCGGAGGCCCAAGCCTTGTTCGGCGCGCGGCATTATCGTTCGTATCGCTTCCTGATGGCGCTCAGCGATAAAATGCCCCACGGCGCCGTGGAACATCACGAAAGCAGCGACAATCATCTTCCGGAGCGTTTTTTTCTCGACGAGAAGTATCGCAAGCAAGCCACCGCCTGGGTGCTGGCCCACGAGTATGTGCATTCTTGGAACGGCAAGTATCGCCGGCCCGAAGGCTTGGCCACGGCCGACTTTCAACAGCCGATGCGCACCGGCATGTTATGGGTTTACGAAGGACTGACCGAATACCTGGGTTTTGTGCTGGCGGCGCGCAGCGGCCTATACACGCCGGAGCTTTCGCAAGAAAACTTCGCCGTGATTGCCGATTGGGCCCAAAACCGCAGCGGCCGCGATTGGCGTCCGCTGGTCGATACCGCCGTCGCCGCGCCGTTTTTGTACAAAGCGCGGGGCGATTGGTCCAGTCTGCGGCGCGGCGTCGATTTCTACAACGAGGGCGCTTTGCTATGGCTCGATGCCGACACGCTCATCCGTGAAAAAACAGGCGGCCGCAAAAGCCTTGACGATTTTTGCAAGGCCTTTTACGGCGGCGCCGATGGTCCGCCCGAAGTGAAACCTTACCGCTTCGACGACGTTGTCGCCGCGCTGAACGCCGTCCTGCCTTATGACTGGAAAACGTTTTTGGAAGATCGCTTGAACACCGCCGGTTCGCCGGCGCCGCTGGACGGCCTGACACGCGGTGGTTGGAAGCTGACATATTCCGACAAGCCCGGCGATTTGATCAAAACCCGAGACGAGGCGGCCAAAAGTTCCGATCTGCACAGCTCGCTCGGCTTCATCGTGAATAACGAGGGAGCCATTTCCGATGTCCTGCCCGGCAGTCCGGCGGCCAAAGCCGGCGTTGGTCCCGGCATGAAGTTAATCGCCGTCAACAACCGGCGGTTCACCACCGAGCGCCTCCAGGACGCCGTCGCAGCCACGAAATCAGACGAATCAAAACTCTCGCTGCTGTTGGAAGACGACGATTTCTTCCATTCGGCCACACTGGAATACGACGCTGGCCTTCGCTATCCACATTTGGAGCGCGTGGCAAATTCGCCCGATCGGCTCAGCGACATCTTCCAGCCCCGGGCGAAAACGGCGAAATAAAACCCGCGGCTGCGCCCGGCCCGCTCACGCTGCTGCAGCCCCGTAAAATCAAGCCCCGCTGCGTCGCAACCGCGCCGCCCTCCGGCCAGTTTGCCACAGTAGCAGCATTCCATACGCGCCCAGCACCAGTACCCCCAGCGACAGCAAACCCGTTAGCGCCACACCCGCGGCCGCCGTAAAAAACTGCGACAAAAACAGCGATGAATACACCATCACGTCACCTGTATGCAAGGCGCGATGTGCGCCGGATGAGAAAAGAAAACCCGCCACAGCCCTAAGCCAACCTTTCTTCTCTAGCAAAGCCGGACTCGCTATGTCAACGATTTGACAAACCGCACATATGTTATTTCGCAAAAATAATAAATCCCGCGTCGGGTCGTGTGGATGCCGCAAAATCTACCGCCCTCACCCGCCGGCCAGCGGTTTCCATTCGCACCGGGCATATTCTATGATTAAGCTGTGGTCGGATGAAATGCTGGGCCGCGACGCCCGAACGGGCTTAGAACCTTTGCGAACATTTACCCACACGGAGCATTCAACAACGTGGCAGGAATCAAACGCATCCTCGTGACCGGCGGCGCCGGATTTTTGGGTTCCCATTTGTGCGAGCGCCTGGTAAACGACGGCCACGACGTCGTCTGCGCCGATAACTTCTTCACCAGCCAAAAAACCAACGTCGCTCCGCTTCTGGAACGCCCCAATTTCGAATTGCTCCGCCACGACATCATCCAACCCCTCTTTCTGGAAGTCGACGAAATCTACAACCTCGCCTGCCCCGCCGCCCCGGGGCACTATCAATACAACCCGATCAAAACCATCAAAACTTCCGTCATCGGCGCCATCAATCTGTTGGGCATGGCCAAGCGCTGCCGGGCCAAAATTCTCCAGGCCTCCACCAGCGAAATCTACGGCGATCCAGAAGTCCATCCGCAGCCCGAGTCTTACCGCGGAGCCGTGAACACCCTCGGACCACGCGCTTGCTACGATGAAGGCAAACGCGCCGCCGAAACCCTGTTCATGGATTACCACCGCATGAACCGCGTCAACATTCGCATCGTCCGCATCTTCAACACTTACGGACCCCGAATGCACCCCTACGATGGCCGCGTGGTGTCCAATTTCATCCGCCAGGCGCTGGCGGGCGAAAACATCACCATCTACGGCGACGGCAGCCAAACCCGCTCGTTCTGTTACCGCGACGACCTCATCGACGGCATGCTCCGCATGATGAACACGCCCGACGATTGCATCGGACCCATCAACTTGGGCAACCCCGACGAATTCACCATTTTGGAGTTGGCCCAGTTGGTCATCGAATTGACCCGCTCCAAGGCAAAGTTGGTCTACAAGCCGGCGCTGCCCGACGACCCCGCCAAACGCCGTCCCGATATCACCCTGGCCCGCGAAAAACTCGGCTGGCAGCCCCGCATCAAACTGCGCGAAGGGCTGCAAAAAACCATCGACTGGTTCCGCACCATCGACCTCAACCAATACCGCGCCCCCACGCCGAATTATTGAGCCGAATCATTGGTTGGGCTGGACGAGTTGTCGGCCGTGGATTTTGCAGGCGACTCTCTCTTTTTTTAACCCGCCCGTTCGCTTCCGCCGGAACCCTGTGGTATCATCAGGGTTGAATGAACAGGGGGCCAAAGCGCAACTCATGTCGATGTAGTGGTCCCGGCGCGCCGGGGTCTTCAGCCGCTCGCAGGTCGCTCGGGCCAGCGACTTCGATGTGACAAGCGCTTTCATGCGAGGAGAAAGGCGCCCATTCTCATGCCGGGCCTGATGAGGGCGCTATTTTCCCCAATTCAGAGGAGGCACACTCGATGCGTTCCACAATTTGTATTGCGGCAACCACCGCCTTGGCTCTGCTGCTGCTCGCAGGCAACGCCTACGCCGCCGACGGCACTCCACCAAAACATGAGCAGCATGCCAACCCCGCGACCATTGCCCAGCACATGCTCGAACGGTTCGACACCAATGGTGACGGCAAGCTCGACGCCAACGAACTGTCTGCCGCCTTAGAGCAGCACCAGGAAAAACACGCCACCGCCGCCAAGGTCGTCAAGGCCGGAAAAACCGCCAAAGGATCGGGGGCTGTCTCCGACACCGCGCGGGCCGAAGCACTCATCAAACGCTTCGACACCGACGGCGACCACAAGCTGAACGAAGCCGAACTGCAAACCATGCTCACCACTTTGCAAGCCGCCCACGCCGCTCACAAAAAACCCGCCGCGGCAAGTCTCTAAATCGTTTCACCGGATAGCGGTCACGCATTGAAGTCTAGCGTAGCTTGCGCGCACAAAAAAACCGCCGGGCGAGGCTTGCTCGCGCCGGCGGTGGTTGATTCAAAGTGACGGACCAAAGTGCCCCCTCACCCCAGCCCTCTCCCGCAAGGGGAGAGGGAGAAAGCAGGGCGCAACGCCGCTAATAACTCTGCGGCTCACCCCCGTTTCGCGTCACAACCCACAAATACATGTTCGGGTCCATAGCGTCGTTCAATCCGTCCACGTGGCCGTCGCCAAACACGTGGTTCACAACTCCGCCCGCGTGGTTGCTGCTGGGCCCCCACAATCGAGGATAAATGATGTTAGGATCAGCATTAACATAATTGGCCGGCATATAACACGCATTGAAGTTGGACGCAGTCGGACCCCAATTCAAGGCGGAGCCGTTTGGGTTCGTCGCAGGAGGAGTACCGCCAGTGGCCGCCGCGATTAAATGCCCCTGCACCGCCAAACCATTCAGGGTTTGTATGGTCGCCAGAGCCACTGTTACTGTAATGGCGGCGCCCGTCGAATCGCCATGCCGGGCGGCAACTAGCCAGTTTGTGGAACCATCGTACCAGGAGGCCAACCGCCGTTCTCGCGTTTCAGCCGCCAAGGGCACTTTGGAAGCGCCGTCGCCGCTTTCCAAGGCCGCCAATTTACGCCCCTGATCGAACGCCGTGCCGCGCCACTGCATGGCGCCGTCATTGCCCGTAGAATCCATGCTCTTCGTCGGGGCTCCGGCGGCAGAGGTCTCTGCAGCTGCTCCACTCACAATGCCGCTCCCGTAAACGTGCGTACCGGCCATGGCGCTGTAGTTGGTAACCGCCACGCCAGCGGCGCCGCCCTGGAAGCCGAATCCATTCGCATTGGAGTAGGTTGCAACAGGCGTACCCGTGGTCGGAGTTCCCGCGCTGCCCGCTCCGGTCGGAGAGGTATCGATCGTCGGATCGCCGGCAAAACTTGGGCACTGAAATTGCTTCAATTGCGTGGTCGAAGCGTGCGGAAAGCTGGTTACCGCGGAAGTTCCCGGACTGCCGTTGACCACCGAAGTATTAAATGCCGACAACAGGAACTTTTGCGAGTTGGTCGAAATGTTTTGGTACAACGGCGTTTCTTCCAATTGCGGTAAAATTAACACGGCCCAACTGTACGCCGCAGCGCCGCCGGTCCATTGGCCAGGGCCTGTTGCCGCGGTCGCAGCGCCAACGGCGCCGGGGGTCTGCACGGCAAATGCAGGAGCTGTTGATCCCGGCACAACCACGCTGGTTTGAATGGGCGGCAACGCCTTGCGCGTATCTTCATAATTCAACAATGCCAGGCCAAGCTGCTTCATGTTATTGGAACACGCGTTCCGATTGGCTGCTTCGCGGGCTGCCTGGACCGCCGGCAACAGCAGGGCAATCAAAATACCGATGATGGCAATCACCACCAGCAGTTCGACCAGCGTAAACGCAGATTGCATCCGCGGGCTTGCCGCGCCACGAACTTTGCGCCGGCCGACGAGGGTCGAGGCTCGTCTTTCGAGAGAAGCTGACATACCACACCTCCTGGAACAAAAAAATGAAAAAAATGAAACCGGGACATACCGAGTTCCGAGCGGAACCACGGGGCGTCCCTAAACTCCGTCCCCTGGGCGTCGGATCGACGCCATACCACTAACGCAAGCCGTAGTCTATAGTTGTGATAACTGCTTGTCAATGTTTTATCCCAAAACGGCGCCAAGTAAATTGCCCTAAAAGGCAAAAATGCTCGATTGCCCCCTGCTGTGGTTAGTTTTGTCCGCGCCCGCTTTCGACTTCTGGTTGTTCCAAGGCAGCGGCCTGTTTCGCCTAATTTGAGCCACACTGCATGAAATATAAGTGCTTTTCAAGCTCCCCCCGGTTGCACTTTACGGCACAGATTTCCGCCGCCCTGGTCATCAACCTGTACGGGCTGGCGGCGGTCGCCTTCGCCGGCGGCGGTCCGGAAAACGTCTTGCTCGTCGTCAACTCCGCCGATGCCGGTTCCAAAACCATCGCCAACCATTACGTGCAATTGCGAAACATCCCCCCCGGAAATGTCGTCTACCTCGATCCCAAAACTTGGAACGGCTCTGACGCTCGGATCGATGTCGACGCCTTCCGCGAAAAAATAATTCGCCCCCTCGTTGCCGAAATCGAAAGCCGGAAGCTCCAAACACAAATCGATTACATCATCTACTCATCCGGATTTCCCTGGGCCATCAATTTCAGCGCCGATTTGCCCCCCGCCGCCCGCAGCTCGCAGTTGTTTCAAAACCCCGAGGGTTCACTCAGCGGGTTAACTTACTTGCTGTATGAGGTGGCGCAGAAAAACGTTGGCGAATATGCCGGTTTCACTTCCAACAACTACATGCGCTTGCGCGATCAGTTGCAGGGCAAAACTTACGAAATCCCCGTCGGCGCCCAAACCGGATCCAAAGGACTCATTCCCGGCGCTCCGGACACAGGCCCCAAAATTGCAACCGGTCCGGTCAACGAAAGTTCCATCGGCTCCCACGGCTTCCGCAGTTGGTATGGTTGGGACGACTCCGGCGATTTGGAAGAAGCCGGCGGCAAACGCTACATGCTTTCCACCGTGTTGGGCGTAACTTACGGCCGCGGCAACTCGTTGAACGAAATCATCAGCTATTTGCAACGCAGCGCAGCCGCCGATGGTACTTTCCCGCAGGGTACGATCTACTTCATGGATAATGCCGATATTCGCTCGCAAACCCGCAAGCCCGCCTTTCAATTCGCGGTCGATCTCCTCCGTCGCTTGGGAGTGAAAGCCGAAATCATGTCCGGCGCGCTCCCCCAAAATCGTCCCGACGTTCAAGGTTTAATGACCGGCGTCTCCGATTTCAACTGGCCGGCCTCGGGCAGCGCCATTCGCCCCGGCGCCATTTGCGAAAACTTTACCAGCTTCGGCGGAATTTTCGACGCCAACGCTGGCCAAACTCCCCTCTCCGTGTTTTTGAAGTACGGCGCCGCGGCCAGTTCGGGAACCGTAGCGGAGCCGTTTGCCTTCCAGAATAAATTTCCGTACGCCATGATTCAGGTGCACTATGCCCGCGGCTGCTCGCTGGCCGAAGCTTTTTATCAATCCGTCTACGCTCCCTACCAATTGATCATCGTGGGCGATCCCCTGTGCCGCCCCTGGGCCAACATTCCACAAGTTCAAGTTGCAGGCCTGGCCGCCGGCGATGTGCTCTCCGGAGTGGTTACCATCCGGCCGACGGCCAAGCTGCCCCAGCCGGGCGCCGTCGATCGATTCGAACTGTTTCTCGATGGCGTGCGCATCGACACGACCAACGCCGACGATCCGCTCAAGCTCGATACGACAAAATCTTCCGACGGCTATCATGAGCTGCGCATCGTGGGAATCGAAAACAGCGCCATCGAATCGCAAGGCCGCCTGATCCTGCCCGTCCAATTTAACAATTACGGAAAGACCATCACCTTCGAAACCTCACCGCAGCAGCGCGTCCGGGCCGGCGGAACCATTAAACTTTTCGCCAAAGCGCCGGGAGCAAAAGGAGTGGCGTTTTACCATGACGACCAAAGCCATCCCGTAGCCAAATTTGCCGGCGCGGATGGCGAAGCCACGGTCGATGCCGCCCTGCTTGGCGAAGGCCCCGTGACACTCCAGGCGGAAG
This sequence comes from Pirellulales bacterium, assembly GCA_035499655.1. Lineage (NCBI taxonomy): Bacteria > Pseudomonadati > Planctomycetota > Planctomycetia > Pirellulales > Pirellulales bacterium. The sequence goes on along the minus strand of DATJYL010000212.1, from coordinate 10,007 downwards.
GCTGGGAATCGGGCGGCAGCGGGCCCTTCGTCTACTCCACGCCGATTACATTGACCATTGAAGGCCCTGAGCCGAGGGAAGAATCCGCCGCCGCAAAAACTCAAAGCCGCAAGGCAAAGTTCGAACAGTAATCGCTTGCGGTTTAGCAGCGAGCCCAAAGCGAGCGGCCGGGCGTCTCATAACTTCACATCATGCACGAACACTTCATGCAACTGGCGCTGGCCGAAGCCGAAGCGGCGCTGGCCGAAAACGAAGTCCCCATCGGCGCCGTCATTGTGCATGGCGAGCGGGTGATCGCCGCGGCCCACAATCAGCGCGAACAATTGCGCGACCCTACCGCACACGCCGAAATGATCGCTCTCACTCAGGCCGCCCAAGCGCTGCAAAGTTGGCGGCTGGAAGGCTGCACGTTGTACGTCACGCTGGAACCCTGCCCCATGTGTGCCGGGGCGATTGTTCAGGCCCGCCTGCCCTTGGTCGTGTACGGGGCGGCCGACCCCAAAGCCGGCGCCGTGGCCACGCTGTATCAAATGCTCAGCGACAAGCGGTTAAATCATCAAGCGCAAATCGTGCCCGGCGTGCGGGCCCAGCAATGCGGCAAATTGCTCACGCGCTTTTTCGAAGCGCAGCGAAAGCTGGGAAAAAAGTAAGCGGAAAGTAGGTGCATAAAGCCGCGACCGTTGGTCGCGCGAACTTACGATCAATTTGCCATTCGATTCGACGGAAACGGCCAACTCCCGTCACCGATTATCGCTGTGCCCACTGCCGCTTCAACGCGACCAACGGTCGCGGCTTTATACAAATGCACGACGTCGCTTAGCTACCAATCCCTACCTGTAATCCGCGTCGTTGAGAATGTAGTTGGCGTTAATCGGGGTCACGTACGCTCCCGATCCATTCACAGCGCACATTTGCGAATGCTTGCCGTCGGGCGTCATCAACTGCTCGTATACCCAGTAATCGATGTCATCTCGCAGGAAAAAGCATTCGCCGCCGGCAGTCGCCACGTTCACGCCGCTGCCGTGCGAACTGGACGGACGAGAATAGTAATAACCGTACGAAGCATTATTCTGTGGATAATTGCCGACCAATTTCCGATACAGGTCGCCATCGATCCGCCGCGGATCGCTCGGCGTTGTATGGTCCGCCACGCGCGGGTCCCACACAAAACCGATATCCGCTTCGAATGAATTCGCAGACGTCATTGCTTCTGTTGCCGTGACCGCTTGCGGCACATGTGGATATAGATTGGCATTGAAATTTGTTCCCTGCGGCGGATAGTACACGCGATATAAAAATCCATTGGCGACGTCCCGGCTCGTGGGCATGAAGTTTTCCGAAAACATCAGCGTGTTGCTGGCGCCGTCGGGAATGTGGTCCAGCGACGAACTGAGTTGTGCCGGCCCATTATAACCCTGTGAGTTCTGCGAGTAGTGATCGTAAAACATGCCGTTGGTAGAACGCGCGGTGCTGGCTGCCGCCGGGAGAATGCTATCGACGACAGTCGCCACACCGTTTGTCCCCGTGTTGGCCGAAAGCGTTGCGGTATTATCCGGAATGCCGCAATTCGCCACATAAGACAATGGCGTGGGATTGACTGAGGCATCTTCCGGCGGGTCGCTCGGACAAACAAACAGCGAAATGTACGGCGTGGCCGGAGCCGGCGTAGTTACCGTCGCCGGGTCAGAAGTCCACGTTTGATAAACATCGTTCCGCTCTATTTCCGGGAGCAACATCATGGCCCAAGTTCCCAAGCGGTTCTGCACTGTCGTAGAACTGGATTTCCCAATCACGTTCACATAACCAGGCAGCTCGCGGTGCCGTTCGTTGTATTTCGCCGCCGCGGTCGACAACTGCTTCAGGTTATTCAAACACACGCCACGCCGAGCGCTTTCTCGAGCAGAGTTCACGGCCGGAATCAATAGCGACATCAACAGGCCAATGATGGTGATTACCACCAGCAGTTCCACCAACGTAAATGCTGTGCGGCGAAGGGCAAGCCGCCCACAGCCGACCGTCTGCCGACGGGCTAAACCGGCGAAGCGGAGCCGACTCGAAGGCCGAAAATCGGCGCGCGCAGCGAAGTGCATCTTCATGGCGTGTTCCTCTGGCAACAAAGCGTAACCCCAGGCCCGGCCTTGATATTCTATTCTCTCAGATTCCTACCGTCACGTCGAGAGTTTGAGGTTGTAGCTCGTGGCCTAATTCGGAAATTGTGGTCGTCCCGACGCGGCGGAATCCCCAGTCGCCTCCATTTTTTCGCGGATAAAACGCCTGCGGACCCGGCGCGCCGGGGTCGCTGCAACCTCAATAATTTTTGCACCGTCCCACGACCGACAGATATCGCCGGCTTGCGGTATCACTGAACCAACGCCTTCGTTGGCCGTACTACTATGTTGCCCCATTCCGAGCAAGCTTTAAGTTCTTGCTGGTTCTAGGTATACTGAGGTTTTATTCGCCTGTTTGCCGTTCTCTTTTCCTTCTTGTCTAATTGTATAATCGCACCTGTTCCCTCTGCCGCGGCAATATGCCCCCGCGCATGTGCCAAGCAGGGAATTCGGCGGCACACCGCAGGAGCATGAGCTTTGCTACCGCTCGGCCAAAGGCTGGCGTTTGTTGCCCTCTGGACACTGATTCTGACAGTGCCCTTGGGGGGCCAAAAATACGCGCTGGCCCAGGAAAAGGCTCCCCTTCAGGAAATCCCTGCTCCCGCTCCCGAATCTCCCCCCGCGACTGCCGAAAAACCTGTCGCCACAGCCGGAAGCCCGGAAGCCAAAACGGAAGCTCCTCCCGCGCAACCGGAAGATGCTTCCACCCCCTCGTCGGTCGCCGCGGAGCATATTCCGGCAAACGCCCCCGTGGTGGAACAGCCGCCCGTTTATTACGTCCGCGACAAACAGGGCCGGTTAGTCCCGCTCCTGGGATTTTCCTCCGAGGAAATTCTCGAATACCTCCAGCAAAAGAAATCCGGCCAACTTCCTCTGGCCGCGCCCAAGCAGTACAGCCTGGAACAACTCGTGATCACCGGCCAAGCGCACGGCGACCATGTCGAACTGACCGCCGATTACAAAATCCATCTCGACAATGCCGACGGGGTGAACGTGCCGCTGCTGAACAGCGGCGCAGTGCTGCAAGAGCCAATTGCTTTTCATGGCGATGCAGAACATCAATTGCAATTCGATTCCGCTACCGGTTCCTACACACTGCGGCTGCGCGGCGCGGCCGGATCGGAACAACATGTCAGCTTGAAGCTTGTCGCCCCCTTGAAATCACTGGCCGCGCAATACCGCCTGGAAATCAATCTGCCCACGGCGGCCGCTTCTCGGTTCACGCTCCTGGCGCCGCAAGCGCCCATTGAGCTGGTCAGTCACGCTGGTTGCACAATGGCCGAGGTCAAACCCCTTACCGACATCGCAGTGCCGACTAACTCCGCACCTCCCACACAACAGCAACACAATCGCTCCGAAATAACTTTGTGGGGACTCGGAGGAGCGCTGTCGTTGGCCTGGCAAGAACAAACCGCCGGCAGCGCCGCGGCAGTCTTGGAAGCCACCGGCCAGGTCTTTGCACAAATCGACAGCCGCAGCGTTCAGTTCGATGCCCTCCTCACCGTTCGCGGCTTCGGCGCCCAGTTCGATAAGTTCCACGTCAAGCTGCCGCCGGGCGCGCAGCTTACCGGCGGCGCGCCCCTCGGAGCAAATTACACCCTCACGGCCACCGCTCAGCCCAACGTCACTCCGCCCACAGGCGCCGGCAGCCCGCTCAACGCCGATCCATCAACGGGAAACAATCCTCAAACTCCTCCCGGCGAACAATCCGACGCACAATGGGTTGAGGTCCAACTGGCACAACCCACTTCCGAACCGGTCGACGTGCACATCCAGGCCGAACGTGCTTACGACGTCACCAAGCCAAACCAAACCCTGGAGCTGGCCGGTTTCGAAATTCAAGAGGCCGCGCCCCACCGGCAATGGGGACACCTCGCCGTCGCCGTCGTCGGCGATTGGCAGTTGGGTTGGACAGAACGAAATCGAGTCCGGCAAATCGCCGAGTTGCCCGAACCCTTGCAACGCAAAGGCGTCGTCGCCGGCTTCGAATATTTCGGTCAGCCCGCTTCGCTGACCGCGCGCGTCATGCCCCGCAGAACGCGCATCAGCGTCGAACCGGAGTACGTCTACTTGGTCCAACCCCGCCAGTTGAAGCTCGAAGCGCGGCTCAAATACACCATCCGCGGCGCCAAAACTTCCACCTTGGAAATCGCCCTGCCCGGTTGGGAGCTCGACGATTGGGGTCCCTCCGACATGGTCGATGTCAACGCCGCACCCCCGAATCACGCCGCTTCCTTTGCCGTGCCGCTGTTGCAAGCCACCTCGGGTGAATTCGAAATCACCCTCAAAGCACACCGCGATTTGCCGGCCAACACCTCGCGGGTGGAAATTTCTCTGCCACTGCCCACGGCCGACGTCATCGGCCCGGCATTGGTGGCTCTGGTGCCGGCCGACAACGTCCGGCTGCGAGCCAGAGACGATGAATTGCAAGGCCTGGTTCATCCTTCCGTGCCGCCCCGATTAACGCTGCCTTCCCGCGAGCAAGCTCCGTTGCTGTACCGCGGCGAGCAACCGCAGGCCACATTCGTCGGCGACTTGGAACAACTGCCTCAAGCAATCTCCGCCGCCGTGCATAGCGAGCTGAAACTGAAACGTGACGTAGTGAGTGTCGAACAACAATTCACTTATCGCATCGAACACGAGCCGGCTGTCGGCCTTACCTTCGACGTGCCTCCCTCTCTGCTCGCCAATGCACAACTGGCCTGGTCGATCGACGGGCAAACGTTGACGGCCTCCGCGCCGGGTCCAAATTCGGCAGACTCAAAAAACACGCGGCTGGTGGTGTCCTTGCCGGAGCCGCGTGTCGGCCAGTTCCAAATCGTGGCTCAGTACCAAATTCCCTTGTCACAATCAGTCGCTGACCAAACCGATCCGCTCCATGGGCGACTGGTCGTGCCCCTAGCCATGCCCACTATCCCTACCTTGGATTACAACCGGGTCACCGTGAACGGCGAATCGGCTTCCCGTGTGCAAGCGCTCGACGATGCTTGGACCGTCGCTGAGGAACCATTGGAAGCCACGTTCACCGGCAAACCACCGGCGCTGCAACTGACCGCCTCGCAGCCCACTCCCCTGGTCACTTTAGCCTGCAGACCAGAATCCACTGGACAATTGGCCGCAACCGTGGTCGAGCGGGCTTGGCTTCAAACGTGGTTGTCGGGCCTGGTCCGGCAAGACCGAGCGGTGTATCGCTTCTCGACATCCTCCGACCAACTCGCGCTCTCCCTCCCGGCAGGCGTCACGGCCGCAAATCTGGAACTGCAATTGGATCACCGGCAGCTTTCGCCGGCTGCGGCTGCCAATGGAACATTAACCGTAAAATTGCCTCCCGGCGCCGAAGATCAGCAACATGTGCTGGAACTGCGCTATCAGGTCGAGAATGTCACCCCTGGTTCTCATACCATCGAAACAAACTTGCCCCGATTGCCCGACGGCGTGTGGGTACAACGTCTGTATTGGCAATTGGTGTTGCCCAGCGATGAACAGTTGTTGTCTTCCCCTCCGGAGTTGACGCCGGAGTTTACATGGCAATGGTCCGGATTGGGCTGGAGTCGGAAAAACTCCTGGGATCAACCGGAACTGGAAAAATGGGTCAGCGCCACTCCCGAAGATGCCTTACCGCAGGCGACCAACCGCTATTTGTTCAGCACGCTGGGCAGCACGCCGAAAATCGTCGTTCGGTGGGCGGCTCGCTGGCAAATCGTGCTGGGCGCTTCCGCTGCGGTGTTGGTTGTCGGATTGCTCCTGATGTATCTCCCCCTCAGCCGCCGCCCCTGGATATTGTTTGCCGCCGGCGTCGTCCTCGTCGCGCTTTCCGTCGCCATGCCCGATGCCGCCCTGCTCTTGGCACAAGCGGCGGTGTTGGGCTGTATGCTCATTTTCCTCGCCGGATGGCTTAAACGAATCGTGGCCCGACGTCGGACCGCTGGAAAAATCGTCCCCGCCGGCGGTAGTTCCATCGTGGAACGCAGCAGTCTTCAGCGAAAAGTTCGGCCTCTGGAATTTGCCGGCGCCGCCAGCACTTCCACGCAGGGAATAATCGACCTGCCCGCAGCCGATTCCCATTAAGTGTTCATTAAAATCTGAATCGAAAGTCTGATCCGAATCATGCGCCTCGTCTTCGGTCGCTTGAACTTGTTGCTGTTGTTCGTCGCGCTGCTGCTCGGGCGAATCGCTTCGACAAAATCGGCGGAGCCCGACACGGCAACCCCGATTTCACACCCTGACGCGCCGTGGCAGTTTCAACGCTTGCTTGTGCCCGCCGATCGGCCCGAAGATTGGCCGCGCGATAAATCCCAACGCTATTTGCCCATCTCCGCCGATGAATTCGAATCTCGCTTGGCCCAACTCCGCAATGCCGCCCGCCCTCCTCAACCGCAGCCCTCGCCATTGATTCGCGCTACCTACTCAGCCGCATTGCTCGGCGAAAACTCTCTGGCCGGCGAGCTGACCTGGGAATTCGATCACCCTTCGCCGCAAACCGCCACCCTGCTGGGCAATTGCCAATTGGCATTGGACGATTTTCGCTGGACCGCGGACGCTCCATCCGCTGATTCGCCTGCCAATCTGCCCGCTCATGGCGGCAATCAAAACCTCAACCGCGACAACCCAAAGGCCATCGTCGGTAACGATCAAAACGGCCGCTTAGCCGCCCTGATCGATCGCGCCGGTAAAATGTCAGCCCGCTGGTCGCTATCCGGAAAACGCAATTTCGACGGGGTCTTGAGCTTCAATGTGCAGTTGCCCGACTGTCCCTTCAATCTGCTGCAATTGACCTTGCCCGCCGATTTAGCCCCCACCATCGACCGCGGGATAATCACCAGCCATCGCGTCGAATCAACCCCTGACGATTCCGCCTCCGGCCTGTGCCGCTGGCAAATCGAATTGGGCGGAAACTCCCAGGCAAATTTGCGCATCGTCAAGCAATCTGCTCCCCCCGCCGTCGATAAAACCTTCATCCGGCAGTCGTTTACTTACGACTTCTCGTCTCACGGACTGGAATTCTACGGCGATTTCCGACTCGATGTATTGGGCGCTCCGTTGAAACAAATCATACTACGCCTTGACCAACCGCTGACCATTGTCCGAATTCGCTCAGGCAATACGGAATTGCCTCTATCCTCCCTGACCACCGTTCATACTCCACTCGGCAACACCGCCAACTCTGCCGGCAGCGCCGACTCCGGCCAAGGCAATCCGCAAGAATTGATCGTGGAGCTGCCCCAGCCGATCCATGGCCCCGGCCAAAGGCTTCAGATTGTTGCCATCGCCCCGCTAACGTGGGCAACGCCCTGGCAGTTGCCCCTGATGCGCGTGGAAAATGCCGATTGGCAAACCGGCGACGCACGGCTGCGCGTCCCCGATTCCTTGCTGATCGACGAATTATCGACCGAAGATTGCCGTCAAACCACTCTCCAAACCGCTATCGACGACAACTTGGCCGATCATCTCGAAGTGCTGCCGCAATCACCGACCGCCGATACCAGTTTGGTCTTTTTCAACGACCATCCGCGGATCGAATTGGAACTGACTCGCCGTCGTGAGCAAGTGCGGGTGACTCAGGGAACCTCTATCTCGCTGCGGGCCAACGAAGGCGCTGGCCGTTACCGCGGGGAATTCACCATCGATCAAGGCGAATTGTTTGTGCTTCAAGCGGATATTGCACCCCAGTGGATTATCGAAAGCGTCGACAGCACGCCGCCGGGAATGGTGGCAGATTGGTCCCAGCAATTAGTCCGCAATCGCCCCGGCAAATTAACCTTGCAATTGAGCACGCCCCTTACGCCCCAGCATAGCCTGCGTTTGTCCATTACCGCCCGGCGGCGCAGCGCACCCTGGGGCGAAACGCTCCACGCCGACGATTTGGCCATGCTCCATGTTCCCGATGCCCAGGCCTCCCGCCGTTTAATCCTCGTGCAAGCTGCCGAGCCGTTTCAGCTCCAATTGCGCGGCCTCGGTGAGCTTACCCGCCTGGACCCCGTCCAACTAACCGCAGCCGATGCGTCCTTGTTGGACGAGAAGCCGACCGACCTCGTCTTTGTCGATGATTCAAACGCCCGGAATTTGGCCGTATCTTTATTGGGAAAAACCCCGCAATACGATACCGACATCCAAGCCAAGGTCCTGGTCGGCGACGATCGTTTGACCGAATCCTATCGCTTCGCCGTCACGCCCCAGGGCCGCGAGGTGAGCCGCTTCCAGTTCCGCTTCTCACAGCCGCGGGCCACTCCGCTCAACTGGTCGATCGAAGGCGAACCCACAGCGACCGTCGCCGCGCGACGCCTGACCGAAAGCGAAGGTTCAGCATCCAATTGGCCGGGCGAAGCCTGGGAAGCAGTGCTGCCTGCGCCCCGCTCTACCCCATTGGTGCTGCTGGCCACGCGTACCTCGCCGCTGACCGGCGATATGCCCCCCGCCTTGGCTTCGTTAATCGAAGCCCAAACCCAGCGCGGATCAATTCAAGTGGTTTCCGTCGGCCACGACGTGCCGGCGCTCCGCAGCCGAAGGTTGAAATCTATTCCCGTCGACGCGCCCCCCGCCGGCCAATACGCCACGATGCTCGCCGCTTTTCGTTACGATCCGGAAGAAGACACCCTGCTCACGGCCGATCCGCCGCTGGTGGTTATTCCGCACGGCAACAGCGCCCCTTTGCCGCAAGCCTGGATTTGGCAAGCGCAATTGACTTCTCGTTACAGCCACTCCGGCGCGGAGCACACGCTCTTTTGCCAAGTAGAAAATGCCGGCCTGGAAAAAATACAGTTTCAACCTCCTCCCGGCGCCATCTTGCGCTCCGCTTCAATCGATGGTCGCCAGGCTGCTGAATTCACCTCCGCAACCACGGGGCCGTGGAAAATCAGTCTGCCCGCCTCGGCCCGCTTTGTCACCCTGGCACTTTGCTATGACGAGCTGGCGGACCAAGGCGCCGTTGCCTCGCATGCTGCCCCCTGGCCCAGTTGCGATGTGCCCATTTTGTCCCGCCAATGGGTCGTCTGGACGCCTCCCGGCATGGCCCTGGCTGATGTGCAGATCGGCAATCGTCATCCTTGCGAACCGCCTTGGACAAAGCGCCTGTTCGGTCCATTGGCTCGATCGGTATCAGACGCCCCGCCGTCTGCAACGGCCAAAACGCCGAACGTCCCGGCCGCTGGCCTGCAGTCCCCCTGGAAAGCTGCCGACCAATATCCGCTGATCGATTCTGCCGCCTGGACCAGTTATTGTTTCGACGGCGCGGAAAGCGACGACCGAATTTGGATCGCTGACAAGCAATCACTCACAGCTTGGGCCTGGTCGTTGTTCGTCCTGGCTGTTGCCGTTCGCTGGTGGTTTGGAAAGCAATCCCTTGCGCTCGACATCGCACTGCTCGGCACGGCCACCGTTATCGCGCTATTAATCCCCGCTGCATGGACGCCCCTATCTGCCGCCTTGTGGCTGGGCCTTTTTGCCGGACCCTTGATGGTCTGGGTCGCCCACCGGTCGCAACTGCAACAGGCCGATTTCACGCCGCAGGCCGTTTCTTCCTCGACTCCTTCGAAGTTAGTTACGGCAACTTTCGTGCTTGGGTTTTTCATGGCGCTGGCCGCGCACCGCTTGGTACAAGCGGAAGAAACCGAAAGCGCCGCCGCTTCGCCCCACGCTCAATCTTCCTCGCCGGTCCGGCAGGTGCTCGTTCCTGTAGATCCCGACGGCCATCCCACCGGCGGACTTGATTACCTCCCCGAAGCATTTTACGACGAACTGCTGCGCCTCACCCCTGCCCCCTCTGCTCCCCCGCAATATCTGATCACCCGCGCAATTTACGCCCCCCGCGCCGAACAAAGCCCCAATGCCAAATCAAGCGATCCCCCCGCCGGAAATTGGCAAGCGACTTTCGAAATGGAATCCTTGGCCGATCACGTCGTC
>DATJYL010000211.1 GCA_035499655.1 Pirellulales bacterium | reverse complement strand
CACTCAGACTGGTGATCGCCAGGAGCAAACCTTTGGAAAGCACCAGTTCGCGCAACACTTTGCGATTGAGCACTTTCACCAAACGATATCCTCCGGCGGTTTCGGCGTCGGGTTGCCGTGGATTTCGACAATTTCTCCGCTGCGCAAGCGAACCACACGATCGGCTGCCTCGGCCAGCGCGCCGTTGTGGGTGATGATCATGATGGTTTTGCCCAAGCGGTTTTTCAGATCGACCAACAATCGCAACACTTTTTTCCCAGTTTCAAAATCGAGCGCGCCGGTAGGCTCATCGCATAACAATAATTCCGGATCTTTCGCCAAGGCCCTGGCAATGGCCACGCGCTGCTGTTCGCCACCGGACATTTGGGCCGGAAAATGATCGGCCCGATCGGCCAGCCCAACCATTTCCAGCACCGCGCCCACTTCCATCGGCCGGGCGCTAATTTCGGTGCTCACCAGCACATTTTCGCGGGCCGTGAGCGTGGGAACCAAATTGTAAAACTGAAACACAAAGCCAATAGTTTCTCGCCGATATTTGGTCAACTCGCGCGACGTGGCGCCGGAAATGTCGCGCTCCTGGTACCACACTTGACCGACCGTCGGCGTATCGAGCCCGCCGATCAAATTCAAAAGCGTGGTTTTTCCCGATCCGCTGGGTCCCACGAGTACCAGCAACTCGCCGCTGTAAATCTGCAAGTCGATGTGCCTGAGCACCTCGACGGAGACTTCCCCCATCTGATAAGTTTTGCCGATGTTATCCAGATGCAGCAAAACTTGCTGCCTGGGCGCCAACGTAGGAGTCTGCGAAGAAAATGAATCCATGGTCAGTCACGCCTATAGATCCCGCCGTGGGAAGAATTTGCACGCTCATGCACCTTTCTTCAATTTTAACTACGATGGGCCACTCCTACGAAGGCTTCACACTTTGCTTTGTCGTTGAAACTTCTCCAAAATCATACGGCGCAAAAGCAGTCGATTCACCCGCGCCGATGCAAGATGACGGCGCCGTTGTAAACCCAGCACAACGAAAGCGCAAAGAAGCAGCCCGGCCGACAGTAAAGTCGGCGGGCTGGCTAACGGTTACCAGTTCGATTTTGTGGCCAAACTACCCGGCAAATGCCGCAACTGCCACCGATTGCGATTCCGCAGTTCCCGATGCCATCCGCGGGTCCGCTGCGGCAAGCGATTCTCCAGCGCCGGCTGGCAACACCGGGGTGGCCAATGGAGCCGTCGCCAGCGCCTCCGGCAAATTCACTTCCCGCGCCGACTGATGAGCGGCCAGATAGCGGCGCACGTAATCCACCGTTTCGTCCACGGTATCGGCCTGCAGCAGCACCAAATCACCGGGCTGGAGCGTCGACAAGGCTACTTCAATGGCCTTCACGGCGCCAAATATTTCTTCAATGAGTTCCACACGTTTTCCGCGCGTCAATCCTTCACGGAAGCGGCCCATGATTTCGCCGGGATTGCGGCCACGCACGTAATGATCTTCGTACAAAATCACGCGATCAAACGCATGGCCCAGCAATTCACCTTGGCGAACCATGTCAACATCGCGCCGGTCCCCCGCCGCCGTGTATACGGCAATGCGATTTTGGTGTGGGAACACTTTCAACGCTTCCAACATGGCCATCAGCGACGAGGGATTGTGGCCGTAATCCACCACTACCGCCGCGCCATGAACTTCCAGTAGGTTAAACCGGCCCGGCACATGATCCAAATCAGCGGCGAACGATTCCAACCCGGCGCGAATCATCTCCCGCGCATACCCCAAGCTCCACGCCGCACCGACAGAAGCCAACGTGTTTTCCACTTGAAAGCCGACCCGACCGCCGTGAGTCAGAGGAACTTGGTTGATGGGCATCAACGGCACTTCGTTTTCGCCCTCGGCCAAAATAATGTTTCCGTCGCTCACCGTGACGGCGCGGCCGCCGGCAGCGCGGTGCCGCACCATCACAGGATGTTGCGGATCGATCGCAAAAAACAACACGCGGCCGGGGCAAAACTTGGCCATTTCGGCCGTCAGCGGATCGGCGGCATTGAGCACCGCTGTTCCTTCTTTGGATACCGCTTCCACCGGAACCCGCTTGACGCGCGCCAATTTATCGACGGTTTCGATGTCGTTTAAGCCCAGGTGATCTCCCTCGCCGATGTTTGTGACCACGGCCACGTCGCAATGATCGTAGGCCAAGCCGGCGCGAAGAATTCCGCCTCGCGCCGTTTCCAACACGACGGCGTCCACGCCGGGATTCATTAACAGTTTTTGCGCGCTTTGCGGACCGCTGCAATCGCCTGTTTCCAGCCGACGGTCGTCGATGAAAATCCCTTCGGTGCAGGTCATGCCCACTTTGCGGCCGGTCTGCCGCACGATGTGTGCTATCAACCGCGTCGTGGTAGTTTTGCCGTTCACCCCGGTGACGGCCACCACCGGAATGCGCCCATTTTCCCCTGCGGGGAACATTGTGGAAATAATCGTTTCGCCGACAGGTTGCGGCTGACCTTTGGATGGTTGCAGGTGCATTCGCAAACCAGGCGCTGCGTTCACTTCGACAATCACCCCACCTTGCTGCTCCAACGGTCGCCCAATGTTTTCGCAAACTACGTCCACGCCGGCCACGTCCAGTCCCACCATGCGGGCCGCTTCGATGGCACGGGCGGCAATTTCAGGGTGCACAAAATCGGTGACGTCGGCCGCTGTGCCGCCGGTGCTCAAATTTGCATTGCGGCGGATCAGCACCTGCTGTCCGGCCGGCGGAATGGAATCAAGCGTGTAACCTTGTTCGGTCAACACTTGCAGCGAAACCGCATCCAATGGAATTTTGCTCAAACAGGTGGCGTGATCTTCGCCACGCCGCGGATCACCATTCACTTCGTCGACGAGTGCTTGGATGCTGTGTTGACCATCCCCGGTCACCTGGGCGGCCTGGCGCTGAGCGGCGGCAACTAACTTATCGCCCACAATCAACAGTCGAAAATCGCCCCCGGCGGCATGCTTTTCGACAATAATGTTTCTGCTTTCTTCCCGGGCCGCTGTATACGCTTCGGTAACTTGCTCCCGCGTGCGCAAATTAGTGGCTACGCCCCGGCCTTGATTACCGTAGCGCGGTTTCACCACCACGGGCAAGCCGATTTCGCTGGCCGCTTCCCACGCGTCAGCAGCGCTTACCACAGGCCGGCCTTCGGGAACCGGCACAGCTATGGAGTGCAGCAACGAGCGAGTTAAATCTTTGTCTTGAGCAATGGTTTCAGCCATCGCTGTCGTGCGATCAGTTTCAGACGCCAGAATGCGCCGCTGTTTAGAACCCCAGCCAAGTTGAATCAAACTTTCACCATTGAGCCGCCGCATCGGAATGCCACGCTGTAGCGCGGCATTGACGATCGCGCCCGTGCTCGGACCAAGGCGCGCGTTTTCGTAGAGCGAACGCAACTGCTTCACCGTTCCTTCGACGTCGAACGGTTGATCGTTCACCGCCGCCAAACATAACTCGCGCCCCGCGTCCAACGCCGCGCGGCACAGCGATTCTTCCTGATACTCAATGGCAACTTTGTATACGCCCTCTTCGTTCGATTCCCGGGTGCGGCCAAATCCGCAATCGCTGCCTGCTAAAGTTTGTAGTTCCAGAACCACATGTTCCAGAATGTGTGCCAAGTACGTGCCGCGACGCAGACGTTCGAAAAAGCCGCCGCGCTCCCCCACACTGCAGCGATGCTCGATCAGAGACGGCAAAAACGCCTTCAGCCGTTCATTGAAGCCAGGTAGCTCGTCCGAGGCGCAGTCCTTCAGCGCGCCTAGGTCGACCCACGCTTCCAGTACGGGAAAGTTCGCCCAGATATTCGGTCCACGCAAGTTCTGCACTTTCAGAATTTGCATAATTCATCAATTCATTCTCTGCCCATTTCTCGGCAGCATAATAGCCCGGAAGATGAAAAAACCGCCGTCAGGCCCAGGCAGCCTGAACGGAACGGCTCATTAATTCATTATTGCTACAATTGCGACGGCGTTTGGATCCAGACACCTTCCACGGTGCACAAGTTAAAGCGGTGATTACGGAATAAAACGAACTGGTCTTGCGTTTCACATCCTTGCCACAATCCAACTCAGCTGCGCTCTCATATTCAGGGGGGAGGAATCTCGGCGATTCCTTACAAGAACGCTACAAGGCGGGCAAATCTATTTCGAGGGTTCAATCATTGCCGAATTACAAGCTTCCTAGGACAACGGTTTCCTAAAATGTGTAGTATTTCGTACTGCGCAGCGCCATCAGTTTCGCGGCGCTTATGTATTGCCTATAATTAAGTAGATATTTGCAAAATTTCCGTCACATTCAGCTCGCAAACTCATTATTTACAGCCAGTTGAGTCTAAACTCTTCCTGGACCCCCTAATTCTCGCTATTTATCCTAATCAGCATGATATGCTAATTCGCTTGGTTTTCTAGTCAAGATTGGGGTGTTTTATGAACTTTTTTCGCCCCTTTGAGCCTGGAATTAGCTGTTTGACCTAGTTTCAAAACAACTTCCATCCGAACAAAAACCCTCCCCTGAACGCTTATCCCCATTCATCACTTAAATCGTCGTAACCTGCTCTCGTCATATTGGAACAGGCAGAAGATTTGCTCTTGACCCGCCTGAACATACCTGAATGCAAACAGTGGGCCATAAAACGAAAAATCAATATGCTACTCCCTCGGCGTGACGGTCCCGACCTCAAGATTGCCGCCCTAAGCAGCCCTCCGTTAAGATGTGACGCCCCCCAGATCTCACACAATAACGAACGAAGAAGCTACGGAAACCGATTATCCTGCCGCGCTGTCCCAATCCCGTAATTTCGAAGCCCGTTTGTGGCCCAGGAAAACCGCTCGTTATCTTTCCTTCGTCATTTGTCTCGGTGAAACCCTTGGACTTCAAATCCGATTCCTGGAAGGCTTTGCCCCCAGTCTGGCAAGCGTCGTTGTCGGCGCAATTAGCCGGCGACGAATCGCTGCTCGGATGGTTCGAAACCGATCTCGATAGCCAACTACATTACGCCCCGGGGTTGGTGGCGCTGACGAACAAACGGATGCTGGCTTACTGCCCGCAAAAACAGGCTCTCGCTGTTACGCCGGCAGCGGCTTCTCCCTCGAAGCTCAACGGCCACCTCAGCCAGTGGCAAAGTTGGCCACTTGCCGCGGATTTGAAGTTGCACGCCATCGATCAGGCCGCCGTGGGCACTTTGGAATTGTGCGATGCAACGAGCCGTTTGGCATCTTGGCGATACACCGCGGCCCGCAGCGCATTCGCCCGGCGATTGGAATCGCAATGCGCGGCAATTCAATCGCAGCGTGGCAAGTTGTCGACTGAAGTGGTGGTTCTTCCCACGGTTTGTCCCAGTTGCGGCGCCATCATCACCAGCAGCGACGGCATTTGTGCGGCGTGCGCTCCCGTGGCGCCGCCGGCTCCGGTTTCGTCATTGTTCCGGTTGTTTGCATTCGCCAAGCCGCGAGCGCTGATGGTTGTTCTCGGATTGTTGCTCACCTTTGCCGGAACGGCGGCGTCGCTGGTCCCTTTGTACTTGACCATGCCGCTGATCAATAACGTGCTGGTCCCGCGTTTTAACGGCCAGGCGGTGTCGGTGCAACTAGCGTGTTGGTATTTGGTCGGATTATTTGGATCGGCGGTTTTGGCGTGGCTATTGAATTGGGGACGCCTATACGTTACCAGCTGGGTGAGCGAGCGAATCGCCAGCGATTTGCGCACTCGCACGTATGCGCACTTGCAGTGTTTATCGTTGGAGTTTTTCGGCGGCAAGCGCACGGGCGATTTAATGTCGCGCATCAGCAACGATACCGACCGCATTTGCGTATTCCTTTCGGTCAGCCTGGTCGATTTTATCAGCGATTCGGTGATGATTGTCATGGCTGCGGCCGTGCTGATTTACACCAGCCCCATGTTGGCATTATGCACGTTGGTGACATTTCCGATTATCGTTTGGCTGGTGTATGGCGTGCGTCGGCGATTGCGGCACGGCTTCGATCAATCCACGGTTGCCACCGCCCATTTGAACAACGTGCTGGCCGACACCATCCCCGGCATTCGCGTCGTTAAAGCGTTTGCTCAGGAACAACGCGAAATTGAACGCTTCGACCGTGCCAACGCGCATCTGGTTTCGATCAACGATGGCGTGAATATCGTCTGGTCGTTTTTTGGGCCGATCATTAGTTTTCTCACGGAATTGGGCCTGTTGGCGGTTTGGGCTTTCAGCGTGTGGTTGATTTTTCATGATCAAATCACGCTGGGTGTCATTTCGCTGTTCACGGGCGCCATCGGCCGATTTTACGCCCGCTTGGAATCCATGCTGCGAATCGTCTATACCACGCAGCGGGCGGCCGCCAGCTCGCACCGGATTTTTGAAATTCTGGATCGGGTGCCCAGCGTGCCGGAACCGGTGAACCCGGTTCATCCCGCTCGGCTGCAAGGTCGCATCGAACTTCGCGGCGTGCGGTTCAAATACGGCACCCGCGAAGTGCTGCACGGCATTAATTTGCAAATCGAACCGGGCGAGATGATCGGCCTGGTGGGCCCCACGGGCGCGGGCAAAAGCACGCTCATCAATTTAATCTGCCGTTTTTTCGATGTGGCCGAAGGGGCGATTTTGGTCGACGGCGTCGACATTCGCTCCTATCCGGTGGCCGAGTATCGCAAGCACATCGGTCTGGTGCTGCAAGACCCGTTTTTGTTTTACGGCACGATTGCAGAGAACATTGCGTACGGCCGGCCCAATGCCTCGCAGGCCGAAATCGTGGCTGCCGCCCGTGCGGCCCGGGCTCACGAATTCATTTTGCAATTGCCCGACGGGTACGATTCGTTGGTCGGCGAGCGCGGGCAATCGCTTTCCGGCGGCGAGCGGCAGCGAATTTCCATCGCCCGCGCGATTTTGATCGATCCGCGAATCTTGATCCTCGACGAAGCCACCTCGTCGGTCGATACCGAAACGGAGCGCGAAATTCAAATCGCGCTCGATAACCTCATCCGCGGACGCACCACCATCGCCATTGCCCACAGGTTAAGCACGCTGCGCAAAGCCGATCGATTGGTCGTGGTCGAACGGGGTCGCATTGCGGAAATTGGCAAACATGCGGAGTTGCTCCGGGAAGAAGGCGCTTACGCCCGGCTGCACAAGGCCCAAATGGAACTGGTGCAGGGCATTGGCGTGTGAAACTTTATTTAGCCGGCATTTCATGATTAGGATGCCAAAGCAAAGGTTGGATTGATTGTGAATAACCGAGTTGCCACGCATCTGAATGCGTCCGATTTCCACTTGCAGCACGACGCTTTCGGTCAAGCGGTGCTCACCCTGCCCGATGGCGCCCAGCATGTGGGCGTGCATGCCGTGCGCGGCTTTCCGATTTCCGATCCGCAGCGCGGCATCGCGCTCTGTACGGCCGAGGGGCGCGAACTGGTGTGGGTCGACGATCTGGCCCAATTGCCGCCGGCGGTGCGCAGCGCCGTCGAAGCGGAATTGGCCCAGTCGGAATTTCTGCCGAAGATCCAGCGCATTTTGAGCATCTCCATGCAGACCGACCCGAGCGAATGGAATGTGGAAACCGACCGGGGCCAAACTAAGTTTTTGCTGAAAAGCAAGGACGACGTGCGCCGGCTCGACCAAGATCGGGCGCTGATTACCGACGCCCACGGGGTCCGCTATCTAATTGCCGACGCCACCGCGCTGGACCGCACTAGCCGCCGCATCTTGGAGCGGTATTTATAAGCGGCCGCTGGGAATTGAGATCGCCGAAATGGCGAGCGACCGTGCAATCGCAAGACGATCTGTGTGTCTCCTAGAGCCGCGCGCGTAAGCCAGCGTGAAACAGGCGAGAAAGCCGCTTACCAACGTACGCGGCTCGAGGAAAAAAATCACTTCAAATCGACGGTCCAATACGCACTGTCGACGAAGGTTTTCCAGCTTTCGTACTTCGGGTTGTCGAGCTTCACCGAAAGCAGCGGGCTGCGCTTGGGCTTGATGGGCGGGCGCACGAGCTTCATGTGCGCTTCGTGCGGAGTCCGGCCCCCTTTGCGGACGTTGCAGTTTACGCAGGCGCAGACCACGTTTTCCCAACTGGTTTCGCCGCCGCGGCTGCGGGGCATCACGTGATCTAAACTCAGCTCGCTGGTCGGGAACACCCTGCCGCAATACTGGCAATGGTTGCCGTCGCGGGCGAACAGGTTGCGGCGGTTGAAGCGCAGCGTTTGCCGCGGCACTTTATCATATGAAAGCAGACGGATGACGCGCGGGGCTTGCAACTCGAAATTGACGGCGCGAATCCAATCTTCGTGCTGCTGCTTGCTGGCGGCCCGCATCGTGCTGATTTCCAGCCACGTTTCGAAGTTGTAGTTGGCGTACTGCCCTTCTTCGAAATGGATGACTTCGGCCAGCTCGCGGAACAACAGGCCCAGCGCCCGGCGGACGTTGACCACGTGAACCGCCATGTAAAACCGATTGAGCACTAACACGCTGGAACTAAGTCCGCCCTGTGCGAATGCAGTCATGCAAAGCCTCCGCCCGCTGGGATCAATCAACAGCATCTACCAAGCAAGGTCGGCTTCTCGGGCCAGGTGCGTGTCGCAATGCTTCTTGCGGCAAGCCGAACGTAGACCGTTTACAGCCAACCCGCCATTGAATTTGCGTCAAAATACATTGTAGCTGGGCGGGGTGTAACAAACCAGTCTTGTTTGGGGCAGTGGGAGTGGGTATGGAGTAGGAGGCTGGCAGTCAGCAGCGGGCGGCGGGCAGTAGACAGCAGCAGAAAAAAGAATGTTTAGCCGCGGCGCGCTAGCGGAGCGAGTTGGCTGCCAGTGGGGTCGGAGAAATTGATTCGATCCGATTGAGATTAAAAATCATCAAAATCTAACTTGCAGGAATGAGGCCGGGGCCAATAACAGCGCCGCTCTCGATTCCACAAGATCGGTTGCAGGCTCGTGCGGTTCGCGCCGCGCAACACCGCGGTGCAAACTCGTACAGCAATTTGCGCGCGTTCGTGGCAAATGGTGCGCGCCAGACAGGCATGCTGGGTATGCTGTTGTCAATAGGTTTTAAAAAGAATTTTGCCGTCTTCTGCAAGAGTGCAAAAAAATTTGGAAGATTCACTTGCGTCGCGCGCCGCGGCGGCGGTAGGATAAAACGTAACAAGAATTCGCGTCGCTTAAGGAAAACGACGGCTACCTTTTTTCAATCGTGGGGTGCGTGCGATGATTCAGCATGTATGTGATCTGTGCAAGCGTTTAATCGACACGGAACAGGATGTACGGTACGTCGTGAAAATGGAAGTGTACGCTGCCTTGGATCCGGCGCTGGATGAAGCCGACGACGACCGTGACGGCTTGCAGGAAGTTCAAGATATGCTCCAGCGGATGGAAGACACCGGCACCGAAGGCGTGGAGGAAGAAGAAGTGTATCAACAATTGCGCTTCGATTTGTGCCCCGAGTGCCGCAAAAAGTTTTTGAAGCAACCGCTGGGTCGCGAGGCGATCAAGCATTTCGATTTTAGCCAGAATTGAATCGGGCGATGGGCCCGATTTTCTTGTTTGGCCAATGCCCCGATGCTGTGGGGCTTGCGCTCCTTGTGAGCGCTGTGCTACAGGGCTAAAATTGCAGCTTCGCGCTGCGATGGATTTGCGCGACCAACGGTCGCGGCTTTATGATCAGTTCCGCTAAACCGCCAGCCGATCGATGCCCACTCCGCGAATTGCCTCCATGGACTCTCCCTCCTGAACCCCGAACCCTGAACCCTCTTTCATGTCAACTTTGAAATTGGCCGTGATTCCCGGAGACGGCACCGGGCCGGAAGTGACTGCCGAGGCGCTCAAAATTTTGAACGCCGTGGCCCCGCTGGAAAATTTCAAGTACGAAACCACGCACTTCGATTGGGGCTGCGAGCGCTATTTGAAAACCGGCGAAACGCTCCCCGCCGGCGGCGCCGACGAGCTGCGGAAATTCAACGCCGTGTTTTTGGGCGCGGTCGGACATCCCGACGTGGCGCCGGGCATCATCGAAAAAGGGCTGCTGCTGGCGCTGCGGTTCGAGCTGGATCAGTACATCAACTTGCGGCCGGTGCAATTGTTTCCTGGCGTGGAAACTCCGCTGGCCGGCAAGGGGCCCAAGGACATCGACTTTGTCGTCGTCCGTGAGAACACGGAAGATTTGTATTGCGGCGTAGGCGGCTTTCTCAAAAAAAACACGCCCGACGAAGTGGCCACGCAGGCGGCGGTGTATACCCGCAAAGGTTGCGAGCGCTGCATTCGCTGGGCGTTTGAATACACCCGGAAGCGAAACAACCCCAAGGGGAAAATGCTGACGCTGGTGGCGAAAACCAACGTGCTGACCTTCGGGCACGATTTGTGGTGGCGGGCGTTTCAGGCCGTGGCGAAAGACTACCCCGACGTGAAGGCCGATTACAACCACGTCGACGCCTGCTGCATGTGGATGGTGAAAACGCCGGAGTATTACGATGTGATTGTCACCACCAACATGTTCGGCGACATCATCACCGACTTGGGAGCGATGATTCAAGGCGGGTTGGGCGTGGCGGCCGGCGGGAACATCAACCCTGACCCCGGCGGCGTGAGCATGTACGAACCGATGGGGGGCAGTGCGCCCAAGTATACCGGGCAGAACGTCATCAACCCCATTGCCGCCATCGGCGCGATGAGCATGCTGCTGGAACACAGCGGCCAACCGAAAGCCGCGGCCCGCGTGATGAAGGCCGTGAAGCACGTAACCGGCACGAAAATGAAAAGCCAGGCCGCCGGGAAGATGGGCTATAGCACGACGCAGGTGGGCGACTTAGTGTGCGAGGCGATGGTGAAGGGTTAGCTAATGCCGACTTCTGCAGAAGATGCGCAGCGAGTTTTCTTGCTTTTTAATTACGGCGTGTTATTTGGAGCCGACGTTATAAAATGGGCCGAGGAACTGGTAGCTAATGCCGATTCACCATCGAACACGCTTCTGGAATTGGCATGGACCAAGCCGGATAACACAGCAGATATCATCTCACACCTAAATGCGCTGACCCACGGCGTCGATATTTGCGAGGCATTCAAAAGGGTCCTGGGCGTTCTCTACGGCTACGTAAAAACGCATCCAATGGATGCTGAGCGAATTTCACAAAGACTACTAGGCACCCTCGTGACACTTCGGAATGAGAAAAATGCTCGCGAATTTTATTTTCTGTATGGGATTGACGATGATTTCGAGCATGCCAACCACGGGCGCTACTTCGAACGAGCCGCTGTTCTGGAAGATTTCTTGGGCGAGTTGCAAAAATTTGCCGAATGATTAAATCACTTCCACCAGATAGGTCGTCATCCAGATGTCGAGTTGTTGGAAGCGTTCTTTCAGCCGCTCTTTAAAGTCGACAAAGAATTGGCGGTTTTCGGGCGTGTCGGTTACGTCGACAAATACGCGAATGGATAGGTCGCGATAGATCTGGCCCTGATGTCGCCAGCGACCAATGATTTTCTGAGTTTCCGACGACACCGCACCAAACTGTTCTTCCAGTTCCAGCAACGTGTCGGCAACTAATTCACCGGGAACTTGCTCGCCATTATTGAACTTGGTGGGCAGCAGTAGTTCGAAACGCCGGGATTGCTTCTGCATAAGTTGCCGGTCCCTCAGCGATAAAAGAAATGCCTTCCGAAGCCAAAGCGGTCAATGCAGTTTCAATGACAAGCATCTCGCCCGTGGCATAGCTGGTGAACGAAAAACGACCAGCCAAATAGCCCAGCGCGCGGCGCTTTGAATCGTGATCAGGAAATCGAATGCGGATCAATTTCATATTTCAATCATACCCCGTTTAGCGGTGCGTGGCAACGAAAACGATTTCACCCCGGCGGGTTGGGTAACGCCAGAGCGGCCGGGCTGCTGCCGACGGATTGTAAATCGCGATAGGCTTTCAGTAGGCCGTAGGTTTCTTGGAACTCGGGACGCTGGGAGAGAACTTTGTACTTGGTGTCGCCGGCCACGGCCTGATAGCGCTTGACGGCGGCTTCCACGGCGGCGGGATTGGGCTGACCGGTGGTGCTGTTCAACTCGGGTGGCAGCGCCAGATAACTTTGCCAGCGGCTGTCGACGTGGCTGTTCAATCGCTGTGAAGCACTGGCTAAGCGGCCACGAATGTCGGCCAGGTCTGATGGCAATGTATTTGTGGCGATGGCCGGCGGACCGGCGGCGGGAACAGACTGGCCGGGCACAACAGCAGCGGCGGCACCCGCACCCACAGCAGCGCCCACAGGCACGGCTCCCGGAGGAACCGCGCCGGCAGGAACGGCACCTACTGGAACACCGGCCACTGGCACGGCCGGTGGTGCTTGATCGGCGTAAGCGGCAATCGTCGCCAGCAAATTATTGGCCGAGGGAGGCAGCGCCGGCGGTTGGCCCGGCGGTGCGTCGGGCCACAAAATTCCGGTACCGCGGTAGAAGGCGGCGGTGGCGGCGTTATCCATTGAAATGACAGAACCATCGAGCGCCGCTCCGGCAAACAACCCACGGCTGCGCGAATACGAATACACTTCGGCTTTCAGTTGCACGTCGGTGGCGGCGGAGGCATCGCGCCCCACCGGCCCGGCGGCGGCCGATGCGGTTACGCCCAGCGTGAACTTTCCGTTGAGCAACCCCTGCACGCTCTGCCGAGTTTTGAACACCAGGATCACGTCGGTCGATTGAATGCCCGCCTGCCAGCCGATGCTGCCGCCGGCAATGGTGATGAAGCTGGGCGCCCGCCACGCGCCTTGTTCGTTGCGCATCACCAACACGCCGTGGCCATACCGTGCGCCGATGATGAAGCCCCCTTTGATCAAACCCGGCGCGATGACAATCGCTTGGGCGTCGTGCAGCAGCGCACGGGGAATCGATCGGGCCGGCGCCGCCATAATTTCGTTCAGCACTTGCGAGGCAGCCTCGACGGTGGCGGCCTCCGAACTTTGCGGCGCCACCACTACAGGTTGCGTAACGGGAACGGGCTGAGCGTATTGTCCTCGGACCGCGGTTTGCATTCCAAATAGTCCCGTGAGCGCTGCTAAGGCGACGCCGGCACGCTTGAGTGTCAAAGGCGTGATGCGTGTGTGCTTCATGACGTTTGATCCTCGCCGAAAATGCCCTCTCGTTGTCAATCAACCGCCGGGCAAGTGTACCGCTGCGGTCGTTTCCGCGACAATGTCGGTTTGCAGCCAACGCATGCTTGCGAGATAATGGGGCCAGATTTTCCCCAAATTCACCATCACATTGCGCCCCGCGATGGGCGGGCAAAATCGAAACGAGGTGCAGGCATGACAAAACCGCCATTCGACTTAGGCGCGGTGTTCGACGAGCACATGCGCTACGAATTTGTCGATCTCGATGTCGACGCCACCATGGGCACCATGACGGACCAGCCGCATCTGACGCACGTCCCCACGCTCACCGGCGGCCGCAACTGGGACGAGGTGCGAAATTATTACCGCGATCATTTCGTGGGGCATTGGCCCGCCGACACCAAAATGATTCCCATTTCGCGCACCGTGGGAACCGATCAAATTGTCGACGAGTTCGTCGTCTGCTTCACGCACGACATTCCCATGGACACCATGCTGCCGGGCGTGCCGCCGACGGGCAAATACGTGGAACTGGCGCACGTGGCCATTGTGAAGTTCGCTGGCGGCAAGGTGGCTCACGAGCACATCTATTGGGACCAGGCGTCGCTCTTGGTGCAGGTCGGATTGCTCGATCCGGCCAAGCTGCCCGTAACCGGCGCGGAACAAGCCAAAAAAATTCTGGACCACACCCAGCCGATGAACGGGCTGCTGGATAGGCCACGAAAATCTTAGCGATTTCAAGCCGTCCGCGGCTAGACTCAGACTTAAACCACGTGGCTGGCAAATGTCCAATGACCAAGCACCAATGACCAATTTTCAGATTCCTATTTGGTCATTGGGATTTGGTCATTCGTCATTTCGTGGCTTGACATCTTCTGGGTTTCTGCTCACGATTTGTGTTGACGACAAACCGTGGGATGGGGTCCCCCGCAACCGTCCCGGCGCGCCGGGCTGATGACTCCTGCCGGTACGCAAGCCGCGCGGTGGGAGACCTTTTGCTCAACCAAAAGCTCTGCCGCATGGCAGAGCTTTTTTTGTTACGGGGCCTAACAACATGACTCTGACGCTGGGCGATCCCAGCGGCTAAATTACAACTGGATTCGTGATATGTTGAAATGGTTTTTCGATTCAGTCGTTCAAAATAAGTGGATTTTGATTGCCGTCGGTGGAGCATTCGGCTCGGTGCTGCGATTTGCCATGCAGGGATGGGTAGGGAATCAGATTGCTGGACGATCATTCCCCATCGGCACCATTGTCGTAAATATCACCGGTTGTTTGGTCATCGGCCTGCTGGCCGGGTTTTTCGACGGCCCGCAATTGATTCGAGAAGAATATCGGATCGGGCTGCTCGTGGGCGTGCTGGGCGGGTATACCACGTTTTCCAGTTTCGGATTAGAAACATTTCGCCTAGCCAACGACGGGCAGTTTTGGCTGGCTCTGGCGAACATGGTCATCAGTTGTACCGTCGGTTTTGCCGCGGTGTGGGTTGGTTATCGCGCGGCGGAACGGTGGTTCGGCGTATGAAGCGATTAGCAATTAGCGGTTAGCAATTAGCGAGCTGCAAACGGCTCGCCGATTGTCCGGCTAATTGCTAATCGCTAATTGCACGGAGCTTCTTATATGAAAATTCCTCAAGACGGTTATCTACTGCGGATCTTCATTGGCGAAAGCGACAAATGGCATGGCCGGCCGCTGTACGAGGCCATCGTCATGAAAGCCCGCGAAATTCACATGGCCGGGGCGACCGTGCTGCGCGGTCCAATGGGCTTTGGCGCCAAAAGCCGCATGCACACCGCCAAAATTTTGCGGCTGTCCGAAGATTTGCCCCTCATTATTGAAATTGTCGACGGCAAAGATAAAATCGATGAGCTCATGCCGTTTGTCGACGAAATGGTCCAAGAAGGCCTGGTCACGCTGGAGCGCGTGCAGGTCATCAAGTACCGGGCCAATTCCGATGCGGCCTCGCCGTAGCGGCATAATCCTAACTTCGGCGACGGCAATGTCGACGATGGCGACAGCGGTGCGCCCGGCTCTTCTGCATTCCATCCATTCTACATTCCCTCCACATTCAACCCTGCAAACTGGCGGAATCTGCAATGGCTAAAATTGTTTGCGTTTTGTACGACGACCCGGTCGACGGGTATCCGAAATCTTACGCCCGTGATGGGCTGCCCAAATTGGAGCGTTATCCCGACGGTCAAACGCTGCCTTCGCCCGGCGGCATCGATTTCCAGCCGGGGCAATTACTCGGCTCTGTGTCTGGCGAGCTGGGGCTGCGCAAGTTTTTGGAAAAAATGGGCCATCATTTGGTCGTCACGTCCGACAAAGACGGCGCGGGCTCCCGGCTCGATAAAGAATTGCCCGATGCCGAGATTGTCATTTCGCAACCGTTTTGGCCCGCCTATATCACGGCGGAGCGGATTGCCAAAGCGCCGAAGTTGAAGCTGGCGATCACGGCCGGCATTGGATCCGATCACGTCGATTTGCAGGCGGCCATCGATCATAAGCTGACCGTGGCCGAAGTCACGTACTGCAACAGCATCAGCGTGGCCGAGCACGTGGTGATGATGATTTTGGGTTTGGTCCGCAATTACATCCCGTCGTATCAATGGGTCGTGAAGAAGGGTTGGAACATCGCCGATTGCGTGGCCCGGTCGTACGATTTGGAAGGGATGACTGTCGGCACCGTGGCCGCCGGGCGGATTGGCACGGCGGTGCTGTGGCGGCTGAAGCCATTCGACGTGAAGCTGCACTACACCGATCGGCACCGGCTGCCCGAGAGCGTCGAGCGAGAGCTGAATCTCACGTTTCATGCCGATGTCGAATCGCTGGTGAAAGTGTGCGACGTGGTGACGATTAACTGCCCGTTGTATCCGGACACTGTGCATCTGTTTAACGACAAGTTACTCGGCAAAATGAAGCGCGGCGCTTACCTGATCAATACCGCCCGCGGAAAAATTTGCGACCGGGACGCCGTCGTGCGGGCTTTGGAAAGCGGGCAATTGGCCGGATATGCGGGCGATGTTTGGTTTCCGCAGCCGGCGCCGCAGGATCATCCGTGGCGGACCATGCCACATCATGGCATGACGCCGCACATTTCCGGTTCGAGCTTGTCGGCCCAGGCGCGTTATGCCGCCGGCACGCGCGAAATTTTGGAATGCTGGTTCGCCGGTAAACCGATCCGCGAGAAATATCTAATTGTCCACGAAGGGCGGCTGGCCGGCGCCGGCGCGCATTCGTACAGCGCCGGCAATGCCACGGGCGGCGCGGAAGAAGCGGCGCGCTTCAGAAAAGGGTAGCGCGGGACGCTAAGCCCTAAGCGGAAATC
The DNA here is from genome assembly GCA_035499655.1 of Pirellulales bacterium. NCBI lineage: Bacteria > Pseudomonadati > Planctomycetota > Planctomycetia > Pirellulales > Pirellulales bacterium. The sequence continues at coordinate 15,910 of DATJYL010000211.1, read as the reverse complement.
ACGATCGTGGTGCTACCAGCTCGGACGGCAGCGCAGGTTAAACAAATTGTGAAATCTCGGCGGCGGCGTTGATCTGGTTGATGTACCGTCGGTCCAGCACGCCGTGCAGCAAATGTCGCAGTGTGTGATATACGCCCAGGTCTAGCCGGTGCTGGGCCATTAAGGGCATATGGGGTTCGATTTTGATCAGCGTGTGATCGGCGGCGTTGAAGGTGGCCCGCAGGATACTGTCGGCAAACTCGTACTTCTCCATCACTGCCAGCCAAGCAAGTTCATAAACGGCGCCTTGGAAGCGTCCGTGAATGCGCGCGGTTTGCCGATTTCGCTCAATCAAAAAACCGTCACGCGGCGCGGCGGCTGCCCACGATTGCCGGCTGCCGTAAAACGTGGGCTTTTTAATGTATGGGCCGCCGTATTCGGGGCAAAACGTATCACAGTTGCCGCACTCGTTGCAGAAATCGCTGTAACAGGCGATTTGCATCGCCTCGGTGATTTCGAACCGCCGTGCTGCTTTGGCCTGATGCACGGCGCCGGGAGGATCGATGAGCAAGTCGTGGTAATCAAACGCCACGATCGGAGTGGGATACGTGAAGTTGGCCGCGTTCGGGCACACCGGCAGGCACTTATCGCAGGTGATGCAATCGAATGTTTCCAATAGCGAATCGATGCGCGTGGGCGCCTTGCGGTTTTTCTCGGCCCGGTAGCGGACGTCGGCTCGGGCTTTGGCGGCGGCGATGGTGGTGTTGAGGAGTGAGGCGTGGGAGGTGAGTGGTGAGGGGTGAGGGGTTTCAGCATTTACACGAGTTTGTGCGGCATCGCCTTGGCCGAAGGCGTTTAAAACATAGTCGTTGATGTTTGCGGCGCCGATGGCCTGCATCGCTTTTTCCAGCGATTGCAAATAGGTGGAAATGCGGCCGTAACCGCCAATCCGCAATAAATCAGTGCTGACGGTCACCGGCACAAAGCCACAAGCGACGGCGTGGGGGAAATTCGCCTGATCGATGCCGGCGCTGAAACTGATCGGCACGTGCGGGCCAACAGCCTGGCGGAACATGTCGGTCAGCGTCAGCGTGATCACATACAGCGGCTGGCCGGAGAGATACTGAATTTTGTTGTCAGGCGTGAAGAATGTGCGGTGGTTGAGCACTTCCAGCGTGTTGCTGAATTTGCAGCCGAAGCGCCGGCCGCGACGCTGGGCCACACGCGTCAGACGATCGACCAATTGCACCGCCTCGTCAAATTGCAGGCCGGAAGTGTAGGCCGTGGGATTCACAGTGAGTTCGGTGTAGCCCAACTCATCGTGCAGCAAATGCTCGAGCCGCTCTTTGCCGAGCATGGGCGGATTCATTTTGACGATCACGTCCAGGTCGCGTTCCTGGATCAGAAACTCGCAAATGCGCTCGATCTCGTCGGCCGGGCAACCGTGAAACGTGGAAAGCGTCAGCGTGTTCGACAACTGCGTTGGATATTGCAGCTCGCGGGCCAGTGTGTATTGGGCGGGGATTTCTGCCCGAAGCTGTTCGATCACTCGGCCGGCGTCGCGCATGCCGTCGAGAAAGCGCTGCACCTTGTCGCTTTTAATGCCAGCCAGGTCGTAGCCAACGCTCAAGTCTAAAATCGCTTCCCCCGCCGTGCCCAGTAAAGCGTCGCCGGCAAACACGGGATCGCGGCGGAACATTTCGATGAGCATGGCTCCAGCCACATATTCACGCAGCGAATTGTCGACCCGCAGCTCTTGCGACCACTCGATGTTGTAGCCGACGTTGGTAATGTCGATGCACGGCCGGCCGATGGTCAACTCGTCGTTCACCTGCACCGTTTTCAGTTCCAAAATGCGGGCCCCGGCCACGTAACTAAGCAACAAGTTTTGGGCCATTTGCGTGTGCGGCCCGGCGGCAGGCCCGGCTGGGTTGCCGGCCAGCTTGCCGTGGAACCGCACGCTGAAATCGCACTTACTGTCCGGCTGCGGCACATACCAGCGCCGCTTCGGCAGCGTGAACAGCGTGCCTTGCGCCGCCGGCTCCAAATACAGCCGGCTCACCAGATCAGCAAACGGTGCGGGAATAAGTTCAGCCATGCGGGAAGCAGTAGGCGGTAGGCGGCTGGCAGAAGGAGAAAAAGCACGGCAGACAGCCGGCGAGTGAATTATAAGCGGAGTGATCGCCAGATGTGAACGATCTAGAGAAATTTAAAGTCGTTGGGGTGCAACTTTAGTTGAAAGTCAATCATCATCAACTCGAATTTCTTTTGCGATATTCGAATTGGATAGTCCGCCAGCTTGGAATTCATCCGACGATGATCCACCCACCAGCCGGCGCAGAGCGCCACCAGCAGCGTCCAAAGCAACAGATCACGGATCGAGAACTTTATCCCCTTTCGCGCGCCCATTTACGTTCCTTTCGGTCCAGCGCCATGGCCGTCCAATCGCTCATGTAATTTAGCGGTGCGAACATCGATTTGCATTTGCAGTTCGGACAACGATTGCTCGTAACTGTTATTTCGGTACGTTTGCAGGACATGATCTGCAAGCCAGCCGACGATGACCAAAAGCAGCAACGCAGATAAAAGCTTGTTTTTCATACCAAAATTCGCAAGGAACCCAAGACTTTCCCCCTCTACAGAGTAAAAAGAGGGCGAGCCAACTACCTCTTTGGTGTTATATCATAAAACCGTCTCGGTTACGAATCAGACCTGGCCATTATATCACAACAGGCAGCCTGCCGATTCAATCAAGATGCGGCCCAAGATGTCGGTTTGGGTTGTTCGACCTTGCGCAGAGTGCTAAAATTGTACTGTGAAGTGGAGGGTTAACACAGGTGCTGCATGTGCGCTAGCGTCGTTACTTCGGAACCATTGTCAAGCGCTAGCGAAACGGTCCGGTTCACGCTGAACGGACGGGAAGTCGAAGCCGCGGTGGATGACCGCTCTTTGCTGGCCGTGCTGCGCGAAGATTTCGGCTTCATCTCGCTAAAGAACGGTTGCGAGCCGCAAGCATCGTGCGGCTGCTGCACCCTTTTGATCGATGGCAAGCCGCGGCTCAGTTGCACCATGAAGACCGCCCAAGTCGCCGGCAAAACACTGCTCACCCTGGAAGGATTGCCCGAAGAGCGACGGCAGCAAATTGCCCAGTCGTTTGCCTGCAGCGGCGGCGTGCAGTGCGGCTTTTGCATACCAGGCATGGCCATGCGGGCCCACGCGCTGACCGAGCAAAATCAACATCCGACGCGGGAAGAAATCGCCCACGACTTGCGCGCCCATCTGTGCCGCTGCACCGGCTATGTAAAAATCGTAGACGCCGTGGAAGAATTGGCCCGCGTGACTCGAGGTGAAGCGCCGCGGACAACCGACACCAGCGGGCGAGTCGGCACGGCCCTAAAAAAATACAAAGCCCACGATTTGGTGCTGGGCGATTTCCGCTACATCGACGACATTACCGTGCCCGGCCAAATGTACGCCGCGATGAAGTTCAGCGAGCATCCGCGGGCATTGGTCAAAGGCATTGATGCCTCTGCGGCGCTGGCCGTGGCCGGCGTGGAGCGCGTGATTACCGCGGCCGATGTGCCGGGGGACCGGTACGTGGGGCTGATCGTGAAAGATTGGCCCATTCTCGTGGCCATTGGCGAGGAAACACGCTGCGTGGGAGACATCATCGCCGTGGTGGTGGCGGACAATCAATACACGGCCCGCAAGGCCGCGGAACAAATTGTCGTCGATTATGAAGTGCGCACGCCGCTCACCACGGTGGACGAAGCACTAAAACCCGATGCGCCGCAAATTCACGCCAAAGGGAATTTGTTATCCAAGTCGGCGATTGTGCGGGGCAATCCGGAGGAGGCGTTTGCCCACTCGGCACACGTTGTGGAAGACACGTTCCAAACGCAACGGATCGAGCACATGTTTTTGGAGCCCGAAGCGTGCCTTGCAATGCCCATTGAAGCGCAAGCTGAGCACGAGCCGGCCGCACACAGCAACGGCAATGGTCACGCACACCGCGGCAACCTGGTAACAAAAATAAAAGTCCTTTCGCAAGGACAGGGAATTTTTGACGACCAGCGGCAGATTGCCAGCGTGTTGGGTTGGCCGCGCGACCGCGTCGACGTGGAGTTGGTGCAAAACGGCGGCGCATTCGGCGGCAAGGAAGACATGAGCATTCAAGCCCAAACCGCGCTGGCCGCCGTGCTGTGCGGCAAGCCGGTGAAGTGTACGCTCACACGCGACGAAAGTTTTCGGCTGCATCCCAAGCGCCACGCCATCCGCATGCACGTGAAAATCGGATCTGACGCGGACGGTCGGATTACCGCGGTTCGGGCACGCATCAAAGGCGACAAGGGGGCCTACGCCAGTGTCGGAGCTAAGGTGTTGGAACGGGCGGCAGGCCATGCTTGCGGGCCGTACCGGGTTCCGGCCATCGACATCGAAGCCCTGGCCGTGTATACGAATAATCCGCCGTGCGGGGCGATGCGCGGCTTCGGGGCCAATCAATCGGCCTTTGCCGTGGAGCAATTGCTGGATCGTCTGGCGAAGCAAGTCGGCATCGACGGCTGGGAAATCCGCTGGCGAAACATTTTGCAACAAGGCGATCGCTTCGCCACGGGCCAAAAACTCGACAAGCCGTTCGGCTTGAAAGAAACCCTCCTAGCGGTGAAAGATGCGTATCGCGGCGCAAAATACGCCGGCATTGCCTGCGGCATTAAAAATTGCGGCATCGGCAACGGCATGCCCGATCCGGGCAAGGCGATGCTGCGGGTAGAGCCCGACGGCAAAGTCAGCATTCGCACCGGTTATACCGAAATGGGCCAAGGGCTGTTCACGGTAACCATTCAAACCGCCGTGGAAGAAACCGGCCTGCCCCCCGAAACTTTTACCGCGCTGACGGACACGGCGGTGGATTTGGATTGCGGTCAAACCACCGGCAGCCGCGGCACCATGCTCAGTTGTAATGCCGTCATCGAAGCCGCCAAAAAACTCAAGGCCGATTTGGACAGCGGCAAAACACTGGCCGACTTAATCGGCCGGGAATATCGCGGCGAGTGGATTTGCAATTACACCCACAAACTCGGCGCACACGTGGACGAGCCGAAAACACACCTGACTTACGGCTTTGCCACGCAGGTCGTAATTTTGGACGACCAGGGCCGCATTCAAAAAGTAATCGCCGCACACGACGTGGGCCGGGTCATGAACCCCGTGCTCTGCGCCGGCCAAATCGAAGGCTCGCTGCACATGGGATTGGGCTACGCATTAACCGAAGATTTTGTCTGCGAGGGCGGACACATCGTCACCGACACGATCAAATCCATCCGCGTGCTCCGGGCGCACCAAATGCCGGAATTGGAAGTCATGTTCATCGAAACACCCGATCCGGAATGTCCGTATGGAGCACGGGGGGTGGGCGAGTTAGGTTTGGTCCCGACCGCGCCCGCCGTGGCAGGCGCCTTGCGGGCGTTTGACGGCATCGAGCGGACCGTGCTGCCCATGAAAGATTCGCCGGCGGCCAAGGCGATATTGACGCCCGGGCCGCGGAAGTCGGCAGCCACTCGCGAAAAGGCGTAACTCATCTTCGAAGGTTCAGTCACAAGGGGACGGGCGGCATGCTCATCGTTGTTGCTTTGGGTGGTAATGCGGTCAGTCCTCCGGGGCAAGAAGGGAACATTCCCCAGCAATACTCCACCACCCGCGCCGCCATTCGTCCCCTGGCCGATTTGATTTTGGCCGGCCATCAACTCGTCATTACCCACGGCAATGGTCCGCAAGTGGGCAACGTGATGCGGCGGGTGGAAATTGCGGCGCGGCACCATGTCTATCCGCTCCCCCTAGATACCGTTGTCGCCGACACGCAGGCGGGCATGGGTTACATGATTTCCCAGTGCTTAATGAACGAGCTGGCTTCGCGCGGCCAGCCGCGGGTATGCAGCACCATTATCACCACGGTGCGCGTCTCGCGGGAAGACGCCGCCTTTTCCAAGCCCTCCAAGCCGGTTGGCCCTTTCATGTCGCGCGAGCAGGCGGCAAAACACATGAAGAACGATGGCTGGTTAATGGTCGAAGATGCCGGTCGCGGTTGGCGGCGAGTCGTGGCTTCGCCCTTGCCACGCGACATTGTGGAAATGGACGTCATCCGCTCCCTCGTGCAGGCCGGGCAATCGATCGTGGCTTGCGGCGGCGGCGGAATTCCTGTCGTGCAAGGCAAGGATGGACAATTCGCCGGCGTGGAAGCTGTGATCGACAAAGACCGCACCTCCGCGTTGCTGGCGCTCGGACTGCAGGCCGACATGCTGGCGTATTTGACGGGCGTGGATTACGTTCAGCAGCACTTTGGTACCCCGCAAACCAGGCCCATCAAGCAGATGTCGGTGGGCGAGGCCCGCGAAATGCTCCGGGACGGGCAGTTTCCGGCCGGCTCGATGGGGCCAAAAGTCGAAGGCGGAGTCGAGTTTTTGGAACGAACGCCGCAAGCCACCTCGCAGGTTTTGATTACCTCCTGCGAGAAAATCAAACAAGCGATCGCCGGCAAAGTGGGCACACGGATTGTGAGGGGCTGAGGTGCCAGAAAAATTCTCATCCAAGCCGATGACTTTATCGTCGGTAACCGACCGCCAGCGGTCGGTTTGTGAATGAAGTTTGCCGTACCACCAAGACACTCACATTATCGACACATAATTTTACCACCCAACGGAGAATCAACTGTGGATCATGCAGCAATTCTGGCCCAGGCCAAACAGTACGAACAACCCATGGTCGACCTTTTGCGCGACATCGTGGCCATTCAATCGTTAAGCGGCAAGGAAAAGAGCGTCATCGATCGCATTCGCCAGCAGGTCGAACTGCTCGGCGCGGCCGATAAAATTTGGACCGACGGCCTCGGCAGCCTGCTGGTACAGGTCGGCACAGGCCCCCGGCTCGTGGCCATCGATGCGCACATCGACACCGTCGACGTCGGCAACCCCGCAGAATGGAAGCACGATCCGTTTACCGGCAAGGTGGAAAAAGGACTGGTCTGGGGACGCGGCGCCGGCGACCAAAAAGGGGCCGTGCCGGCGATGGTGTACGCCACGAAAATCATCAAAGACCTGGGTTTGAACAGCGACGATTGGTCGCTGCTGTTAACCTTCACGGTCATGGAAGAAGATTGCGATGGTTTGTGTTGGCAATACATCGTGCAGGAGGAAAAAATTCGGCCCGAGTGCGTCGTGATTACCGATTCCACCAATTGCAAAGTCCTGCGCGGCCAGCGTGGGCGGATGGAAATCGGCATTACCGTGCTGGGAAAAAGTTGCCACGGGTCGATGCCAGAAAAAGGCGATAACGCCGTCTACAAGGCGGCGCGGATCGTCGGGGAAATCGAAAAATTGCACAAACGCCTGAAAAAGAACAAGTTCCTCGGCAATGGCACGGTGACGGTTTCCTACATCGATTGCCAAACGCCCAGTCGGTGTGCCGTGCCCGGAGCGGCCTTCATCCAGCTCGATCGCCGCTTGACCGTCGGCGAAACAAAAGAACAGGCCCTCAAGGAAGTGCGCGACGCCGTCAAACGCGCCGGCGTGGAGGCCAAGGTCGAATTGCTCACCTACGCCGAAAAAGCCTACACCGGCCTCACCTACCCCACCGATAAATACTTCCCAAGTTGGTGCGAAGAAGAAGACGCACCCCAAGTGCGGGCCGCCGTCGATGCGCACAAATCGCTGTTCGGCAAGCCGCCGATTGTCGATCGCTGGACCTTCAGCACCAACGGCGTTTCGATTGCCGGCATGTTCGGCATCCCCTGCGTGGGCTTCGGCCCCGCCGCCGAAGATGTGGCCCACACGGTCAACGATAGCGTGCCCATCGAGCATTTAGTGCGCTGCGCCGCCCTGTACGCCGCCTTCCCGGGCACATACTGTGCATTGCCGCCGAAAAAAACCAAGACTGCGAAAGGAAACCGGGCGCCGAAAACCTCGCTGAATGGCAAATCTACAAAAGCCGCATGGAACGGAAAAATGTCGAAGGCCGCCACGAACGGAAGATCTGCAAGTGCCGCCGCCAACGGCAAAACCACTGCACATGGCAAGCCCGCGAAACGCGCCACAGCAAAAGGCTCCGCGGCGGCCAAGAAGCCGGGCCGCCGCAAAAAGCGTCTGCCGGCCCTGGCCTGAGTTGCACCCTGCGCGCATCAATCCAACATTCTCACTCAGGCCCGCTCCCGCTTCTGGAGAACGAATCTACTGGGAGTGATCTTTTTCAAATCACTTGACCGCTAACATTCTTTCCAGCGCCACCAGGGCGTGGTGGGCCGTGGCGGGGTCGACTTGGATCACATTCACCGGGGTGCCGGCCGATAGGTTCTCCAGGCTCCAACACAAGTGCGCCAGGTCGATGCGGTACATCGTTGCGCACATGCACACCACCGGCGAAAGAAAATGGATCTCCTGCTCGGGATGCTCGTGCTTCAGCCGGTTCACCAAGTGCAGCTCCGTGCCGATGGCCCATTTGGTTCCCGGCGGCGCTTCCTTTACAGTGCGAATGATTTTGCTGGTGCTGCCGCTCACGTCGCTTTTGTCGACCACTTCCATCGCACATTCCGGATGCACCAGAATTTTGATGCCCGGGAATTTCGCCCGAAACGCGTCCACATGCTCCGGCCGGAACATGGCGTGCACGCTGCAATGCCCTTGCCAAAGCAGCACTTTGGCATTTTCCAGCGCGGCGGCCGTGTTGCCCCCCAGGGAGCCGATGTTGCCCCTCAGCTGACTGGCCAGCGGGTTCCACACCGCCATTTCCGTCAGCGGAATGCCCATCGCCTTGGCCGTGTTGCGGCCCAGATGTTGATCGGGAAAAAACAGCACTCGCTTCGTGCGCCGGAATGCCCAATTCAAAACGGCGGCGGCATTGGAAGATGTGCACACAATGCCGCCGTGCCGGCCGCAAAACGCTTTCAGACTCGCGGCGGAGTTGATGTACGTCACCGGCGTGATGTCGCCCGTGTCAATCACTTCAGCCAGTTCTTCCCAGCAGCTTTCCACCTGATCGATCCCGGCCATATCCGCCATCGAGCAGCCCGCGGCCATGTCGGGCAGCACCACGGTGACTCGCTCGCCGCTACGCTCCGCCAGTTTGTCGGGCCGGTTGGCGACAATGTCGGCGGTTTCGGCCATGAAGTGCACGCCGCAAAACGCAATAAAGCGGCAATCGCGGCTGTCGGCGGCCATGCGACTGAGCTGGTAGCTGTCCCCCTGCAAGTCCGACAGAGCAATCACTTCGTCCTGCTGATAGTGATGCCCCAAAATCAAAAGCCGCGAGCCCATCTCGGCCCGAACCGCATTGATGCGGCGCGCAAGAGCTTCGTTCGACAAGCCGCGGTAAGGCTTGAATTCCAACGCCGGCGAACCGGACGGTGCAAGTTCGGCGCTGCTAGTGGGCATGGTCGTGATCGAAAATCAGTGGTTTGGAAGGGCAAGGCTCCCGCCGAGCCGAACCCTCAGTTTTGAAATAGCTTCCAACAAATTATATCGCACCGCCGGTATTCGCACACGATGCGCCCCTCGGGCCCGCAAGATGGGGCAAATTCGTAATTCGCAAACCGATCGATCGCGGTCCGCGCTATGGCCCGGCCTGCAGGCACGGGCTAAACTGAGCATGTGTCGCACGGTCATTTTCATTGGTTATTCGTCCCGGCGCGCCGGGATGGTCATTGGTCATTCATCGCCATGCTGTACCTCAACATTTGGTTAACCGTGAAAGAGCCTGCCGACGTGGAAAAGGTCAGCGGGCTGTTGGCGGAGCAAGCGCGGCTGTCGCGGCAGGAGCCCGGCTGCCTGCGGTTTGAGGTCTATCAATCCAACAACGACCCCACGCGGTTTTTGCTGACCGAACGCTGGGAATCGCAAGCGGCGCTCGATACGCATCGCACGGCAAAAGCCTATACCACCGTGTACCAGCCTCAAGTGTTGCCGCTGGTGAACCGCGAACCTCATCCCTCGAAATTAGTGTCGGGATGAGTAGAAAGCCGCGACCAGCAGTCGCGCCGCAGTGCCAATCGACAATCCATTGACAGATCAGCCTGACTAATGGTCGCAGTTTTATGATTTTCAGTAAATGATCATTCTCATCGACAATTACGATTCCTTCACCTACAACCTCGTTCAGCGGTTGGGAGAGATCGACGCTGCGCTCGATCTGAAAGTATTTCGCAACGATGAAATTTCGACCGACGACATCGCGCGGCTGGCGCCGTCGCACCTCATCATTTCGCCCGGGCCGTGCACGCCCAGCGAGGCCGGAATTTCCTGCGCCTGCATCCAGCGGTTTTCCGGAAAGCTGCCGATTTTGGGCGTCTGCCTGGGACATCAAGCGATCGGCCAAGCCACCGGGGGGCGCATCGTTCGGGCAAAACAACTGATGCACGGCAAAGTGGACCGCATTCATCACACCGGCGGTGGACTATTCGAGGGTTTGCCCAATCCGTTTGAAGCCACGCGCTACCACAGTCTAGTAATCGAGCCGGGCACCCTCTCGCCCGATTTCGAAGTAACCGCCTGGGCCGACGCCCCCGATGGCAGCCAGGAAATTATGGGCATTCGCCACAAGCGGCATCCGACCTTCGGCGTGCAATTTCATCCAGAGAGTTTTTTAACGCCGGGCGGCTTCGACATATTACGGCGGTTTTTGGCCACTCGCATCTAAATATGCTTTCTGTCGCCGAAGCGCTGAGTTTCGTTCTCGAAAACGCGCGGCCCAAACCGCCGGGCGAAGTGCCACTGGCAGAGGCTTCGGGTTTGGTATTGGCCGAAGATGTCACCAGCGACATCGACAGTCCGCCGCACGATAAATCAATGGTCGATGGCTACGCGGTGTTGGCCGCTGATTTGGCCGATGGCCGGGCCAAGCTGAGCGTGCTGGAAGAAGTAACGGCGGGTGCGGTTCCCACGCGCAAAATCATTCCCGGTTGTTGCACGCGCATCATGACCGGCGCGCCCCTTCCCGAGGGAGCGGATGCCGTGGTGATGGTGGAACGGACACGGGCTAGAAGTGACGTAGTCGATATTCACGACGAGCATTTTCGCGCCGGCCAAAACATCATGCGCCGCGGCAAATCGCTGCGGCGGGGGGATATCGTCCTGCACAGCGGCGTGGAATTGGGCCCGGCAGAAATCGGTTTGCTGGCCGAAGTGGGGCGGGCCCGGCTCCATGCCATTCCGCCCGTGCAAGTGGCAATTGTTTCTTCGGGGAACGAATTGGTTCCCGCCGATCAGCAACCGGCGACAGGCCAAATTCGCAATGCCAACGGTCCGCTGCTGGCGACGGCCGTGCGGAAGGCTGGGGCGACACCGCACGATCTGGGAATTGCGCGCGACGAGGTGGCCGAACTGCGAAAATGTTTTCAGGCCGGTTTACAAAGCGACGTGCTCGTGATTTCCGGCGGCGTCTCGGCCGGCGTGCTCGATTTAGTCCCCGCCGGATTGACCGAACTGGGCGTGAGACAGGTATTTCACAAGGTAAATTTGAAACCCGGCAAGCCGTTGTGGTTCGGCGTGGCGAAAAATTCGACGTTGGTCTTCGGCGTGCCGGGGAATCCGCTGAGCAGCCTGGTGTGTTTCGAACTGTTCGTAAAGCCGGCGATAGCACGCCTCGCGGGCAGGCATTGGGAGCCGCCGCAGCGCACGCAGCCGGCCAAATTAACGGCCGAGTTCCGACAGCGGAGCGACCGGCCTACGTACTGGCCGGCGGTGGCTATCGCGTCGGCCGAGGGTTGGCTGGTCGAGCCCAAAGCGTGGCAGGGTTCGGCCGATTTGCGCGGCTTTGCCGGCGCGAATGCACTGGCGATTTTTCCGGCCGGCGAGAAAATTTATGCCGCCGGCGACGCGGTCGACGTGTTGTTGCTGTAAAGAACGACGCCAAAGACGTCAGCTTGGGAATCCACTCGCCAATTCAATCTGGCTTCAAGCGGGCTGTTGCTTTACGCTTGAGGAATGGCAACCTCGGCAGCCGGCGTGAAACAACAAGTTCGTTCAGCGACTGCGAAAGATGCTCCGCGAGAGAATCTTGCGGTAGCCGATTCGTTCTTCAATCGCGCCGAAGCAAGATTGCATACGACGCTCGGTTTGGGGTTGCTCGGAAGCTTACTCGTCTATCTTTCACTGCCGCCGTTTGATCTGTGGCCCCTGGCGTGGATCGCCCCTGTGCCCTGGCTGCTCTTGTGCCGGCAGGCTAATCTCGACGGGCGAAAACCCTACCGTGCCTTGTGGCTGGCCGGGTTTGCCTTCTGGCTGGCAGCCATTCACTGGCTGCGGCTCCCGCATTGGACCACGTATTTCGGCTGGCTCGCCCTCTCGTTCTATTTGGCATTTTACTTACCCGTGTTTGTCGGCCTGGTGCGCGTGGCGGTGCAGCGGTTGGGAATTTCGCTCGTCGTGGCCGCGCCTGTCGTGTGGACCGGCCTGGAACTGGCCCGCGGTCATTTGCTGAGCGGGTTCACGATGGGGGCTCTGTCCCACACCCAAATCCACTGGCCCACTGTGATTCAAATTGCCGACATCATCGGCGATTACGGCGTGAGCGGCCTGGTAATGCTGGTGGCGGCTTGTGTGGCACTGACGCTGCCCTGGCGCGGCCAACGGCTTGCTTTGTGGCCGATCGCGCCGCTGGTGATCGCTCTGGCTGGAGCGGTAGTGTATGGCCAATGGCGGAAAGCTGGCAATCACACTCGGCCCGGGCCGACGGTGGCATTGATTCAAGGTTCCATCGACGTCGAAGTAAAAAGCGATGAAAATAAACTCAACGCCGTCCTGGATGAATATCTGCGGCTCTCGAAGCAGGCGCTGATCGAGCAACCAAACTTGGATTTGCTGGTCTGGCCCGAGACCATGTACCGCTATTCCCTGTTTACCTTCTCCCCCAACTTCCAACCTCCGGCCGACTGGAGGCAAACGCCGGCGGAGCTGGCCAGCACAAGCGAGAAAAATTTGCGCGACTTGCAAGATTTTTTCCGCGGCATCGTGGCAGATAAATTTAATGCGCCGCTGCCGCCCCCGCTGCTGCTGGGTATCGACGCCGTCGATTTCAGTAATTCAGGCGGCGACCATTACCGCGAAGATTATTACAACAGCGCGCTGTTCGTCGACTCACAGGGCAAGCCTTTGGCGCGGTACGACAAAATGCACCCGGTCATGTTCGGCGAGTACATTCCGTTTGCGGAGTACTTGCCGTTTCTGTACAAAATTACGCCCCTCACCGGCGGACTCACTTCGGGCACGAAGGCGGTTTCCCAAAAACTGGGCGACTTCCGCTTCGGTCCAGACATTTGCTACGAAACGGTCATCCCGCATCTCATCCGCCGCCAAGTATTGCAACTGCGCGCCCAAGGCGAAGAGCCAGACGTGCTTTTGAACATTACCAACGACGGTTGGTTTCGCGGATCGAGCGAACTCGACATGCACTTGGCCTGCGGCGTATTTCGCGCGATTGAAATGCGCAAGCCGCTGCTGATTGCCGCCAACACCGGCTTTTCGGCGTGGATCGACAGCAACGGCCAAATTGTGCGCCAGGGACCGCGCCGGGCCACGGCGGTCATTATCGCCCAACCGGAACCCGACAGCCGGCGGAGTTTTTATCTGCAACACGGAGATTTATTCTCCGGACTGTGCCTGGCCGGCTGCCTCGGATTGGCCGCGGCGGGCGTTTGGGATTGGCGCGGGCGGCGGCGCGGAAACCACGTCGCGGTATCGAATTAACGTGTGTTGTTCAGACTGGCGGCGCCCACAGCTTTTTGCTTTTCCAAGCGACAATTCATGTGGAAATGCCAATCATCCCACTCTTCTTGGCTTGCCGAGATTAACGCGATTTCAATTGACATCGCCGTCTGCCGCCAATTATACTAAATGAGTTAGTTCAGGGAACTTATCTCCTGATTAACTAAGAACTTATCGATCCCACGACCGGTGTGGAACGCCGCGTTGCCGGGGTACGTTGTGCCGCTTGGTGTTCGATCGCGGGCTAACTCACGGAACTGGCAGATTTTCCCCCGTGGTATCGAGGCGGCCTTGTACGCAACTTTGCGCCGGGTTGATCCGGCCGCAGGGAGCAAACAATGAATCTTGTCGGCAGAATTTTTGTGGTGCTGGTGTTGATCATGAGCATTGTCTTCGCCACGTTTTCAATCATGGTCTATTCGGCGCACAAAAACTGGCGTGAGGAAATTATGCGCACGGCCGGCGAAGTCCGCGGCAATCAAACCGTCGGCTACAAAGAACAGCTAAAAAATGCCCGCGAGGATAACGCCAAGCTGACCAACGACAAAGCGGAAATGGAGTTGCAGTTGAACGCGGAAAAAACGGCGAAAATCCAGGCCCTGGGCAAAGCCGAGGCCGAAATCGATTCGCTCAAAACGGAAAACGCCTCCAAGTCGCAACAATTGGCCGCGAAAGAAGCCGATTTGGCGGCCAATACCAACGCGTTGCACGTGGCGCAGAATAACTTATCGAACTTGACCGACGAGGTCCAAAAACTTCGCAGCGAAATTGCCGCCTCGCAAAAAGAAACCGACGAGCAAATTAAAAAAGCCACCGATTTCGCCGACAAATTATCCGTTGCCAACGGCGTCCTGGCCAATCTGCAGGAACGAAACACGGAACTGGCCATGGACGTCAGCAAAGCAAAAATGATTCTCAAAGGCCTGGGCATGACCATTGACGATCCAGCCGACGCCAGCCGCATTCCGGTGGCCGGCATCATCACCGCCGTGTCGCACACCAAAGTGGAGCTTTCTATCGGCACCGACGACGGCGTGCGCGTGGGCCAGGAATTAGATATTTACCGCGGCGACAAATACGTCGGCAAAGTGCAGGTCATGGAAGTGAAAGCCGATACCGCGGTCGCCTCGATTTTGTCGGAATTCCAGCAATATCCGATCCAAAAGGGGGACAACGTCGGCAGCAATATGCAATCCAAAATTTCACAAGTTTCCAACACCAAGAGCTAACCATGTCCCTGGGCAACGTTCATCCTCCCGAAGGCGGCCGTGGCATGTTCATGCTGAAGCAATCGGCCAACATTTACACCGCCATGATGATTTTGGCGTTCGTGTTCATTTGCATCGGTTGCTTGTTTTTGTTCCTGGAAATGAAAGCCTACAACTTGAGCATCCACGTTTCGCCCGATGCCAAAGTGCCGGCCGCGATATCGCAAGCAGCGCCGCAAATGCAAATGCTCCCGACCCCCACGATCCTGGTTGCCGAAGAGCAAGTTCACCGGTTCTTGCTTGTTTCCGCTTGTTGAGTTCTCGGTTTTTTCAATGTTGCGCAGTTTCGATTTCGCACACCTTCTATTTCGCACTGTGAGCAAGGATGCTCCCTCGCCTGTCCGCTCTGTTGCACGCTGATTTGGCCATCGACCTGGGCACGGCTGCCACTCGCGTGGCGCTGCCCGGCGAAGGCGTCGTGCTGGAAGAACCCTCCGTCGTCGCGGTTTCGCGCACCGCCAATCGGTTATTGTCGGGCGGTTGCGCCGTGGGGCATTTAGCCCGGCAGATGTTGGGCCGCACTCCCGATTCAGTCAGCGTGGTGCGCCCGCTGGCCGGCGGTGTCATTACCAACTTTCATTTGTGCGAAGCGATGCTGCGCTATTTTTTGCGAAAGGCGCGCCCGCTCCGTTTCGGATTGCGCCCCCGCTTGTTAATGGCCGCTCCCGCCTGCCTGACCCCGGTCGAAAAGCATGCCATTTACACCAGTGCCCATCGGGCCGGCGCCGGGCAAGTGATGTTGGTCGGCGTTGCCCAGGCCGCGGCCTTGGGATTGCGCCTCCCCGTGGCCGAGCCCGTGGCCAGCATGCTCATCGACATCGGCGCCGGCGCGACCGAAGTGGCCGTGCTCAGCCTGGGCGGCGTCGTGTCCCAACATTCCTGCCACACCGGTGGCGATCAAATGGATCAGGCCATTGT